>JAFRRR010000111.1 GCA_017428035.1 Bacteroidales bacterium
ATGATGACGACGATGATGACGATGAGCCCCAGCCGGTGATTATGCGCACCGACGTAGAGAACAAGTTCACCACCGAGCCCGAGCCCGAACACAGTGCCGAGGCACAGGACACCGTGGACCTGCGCTACGGAAAGCCGGAAGAGAAAAACTAATCCCTGCAGACAAGCACCGAGGCATACGCCTCCACCCCTTCTTCACGGCCGGTGAAACCGAGCCGCTCTGTGGTGGTGGCCTTTACCGACACGGCCTCTTCTGCCACGCCCATCACAGAGGCCAGGCAGGCACGCATCTGAGGCACATACGGAGCTATTTTGGGAGCCTGAAGCAACAGGGTTATATCGGCATTGACCAGATGCCATCCCTTCTGCTGTACCATATCGCAGGTGCGGCGGAGCAGTATCTTGCTGTCGATACCCTTGAATTCGTCGCTCGTGTCGGGGAAGTGGCGGCCTATATCGCCCAAGGCCAGGGCACCCAGCAGGGCATCACACAGCGCGTGTATCATAACGTCGCCGTCAGAGTGAGCCACGCACCCTTTGGTGTGGGGGATTTCCACGCCGCCGAGGGTCAGTTTCAGCCCCGGCGCCAGCCGGTGGACATCATAGCCGTTTCCAATGCGAAAGTCACAATTCATATGACAAATTTATTATCTTTGTTTGATTAAACAAAACCGCTATGGCCATCACTTTCTTCCCCAGACCCAAGCATAGGGTATTCAACTATACACCACGCTATTACGACGAGCGCAAAGAGCGTTTGAAAGAGCTGTATGCCAAGTATGGGAAGGAATATCCCGGCGACGACAAGGCCTCTGCGCAGCAGGCTGCGAAGGACCTTGAAGATCTGGCCGCTCCCGGTGAAGTAAGGGAGGTAATGGATATTGAAAACGGCAAGCGGCAGAACCGCAGCGGGGCCGCCTATATTCCCGGGCAGTATATCCGCAGCGCCTACCGCAAGGATACCGCCACCCGCATCAGCGAAGAGAAAAACCATAGCCCGCTGCGCACCATCATAGTTCTGGTGACAATAGTGGCAGCCGTGCTGGTGGCATATTATTTAAGTCAGGGTCTTGTAGAGCTTTTCAGATAGCGGTATGATCAAGGTCCTTCCCAGCAACATAGCCAACCTTATCGCCGCCGGAGAGGTGGTGGGCCGCCCTGCATCGGTGGTCAAGGAGCTTATGGAAAACAGCATCGACGCCGGCGCCACTACGGTGAGCGTGAGCGTGCTGGATGCCGGAAGAACCCTTGTCCAGGTGATTGACGACGGCTGCGGAATGAGTGCAGAAGATGCCGCAATCTGTTTTGAAAGGCACGCCACCAGCAAAATCTCCACGGCAGAAGACCTGGAGAAAATCCTTACCTACGGCTTCCGCGGAGAGGCGCTCGCCTCCATTGCCGCGGTGGCGCAGGTCACCCTGAAAACCCGCCGTGAAGAAGATGAGGCCGGCATCCAGATAGAGGCGGCCGACAGCCGCATCTTATCTCAGAAGCCCGTTGCCACCCCGCGCGGCTGCAACATCGCCGTCAGCAACCTGTTCTACAATGTTCCCGCCCGCCGCAAATTCCTTAAGTCAGATGCGGCGGAGATGCGCCACATAGAGCAGGAGTTCCTGCGGGTGGCCATCTCAAACATAGACCGGGCGTTCGTACTGAAACACAACGGGCGCGACATCTACAACATCCGTCCTGCCACAAACCTCAAGCAGCGCATAACAGACTTATGTGGCCGCGACCTGGCAAACGAGCTGGTGGATGTAGCAACCGAAACCGATATCATAAAAATCAAAGGTTTCATTGGCAGCCCCGCCGATGCCCGCAAGACTCCCGGCAACCAGTTTTTCTTTATAAACGGCCGGTATTTCCGCAGCCCGTACCTGCACAAGGCCGTCTGCAAGCCCTATGAGAATCTGGTGCGGGAAGGCTACACACCGGCTTATTTCCTGTTCCTGGAGTGCGACCCCGGCGAGGTGGACGTCAACATCCACCCCCAGAAAACAGAGATCAAGTTCACTGAAGAGCACATCATATTCGAGATATTGTCGGCCTGCGTGCGCGAGGCCCTGGGCCGCGGAGCGTTTGGCCCTGCCATAGATTTTGAGTCGGGCGAAGTGCTGGACTTCCCTGTGATGGAGCGCGGCGGAGGCGAAAGCCACTCCTCTGGCAGCTCTGCCGGAGGCTTTATCCGGCCGCCTAAGATGGACTACAGCCCGCTGTTCAGGCAGTTTGAAGAGACCGGCGATGCCGAAAGCCCCTCCGGGGAACCGCGCTACACCACTCCCAACCCCGGATACGGGCCGCTGCTTGAAGAGGAGGCCGCTCCGGAGCACAATGTGCTGGTGCTGAACGGAAAGTTGATATTGGCGCCGGTGCGCGAAGGTCTGGCCGTCATCAGCATAAAAAAGGCCCAGGAAGCCATCCTGTACTATAAATATTACGAGTTCCTGTCGCAGGAGCGCTTCATTTCCCAGCGGTCGCTCTATCCACAGCAGGTGGTGCTGCCCGGCAATATCTATTCGGTGATACTTGAAAATATCGACCGTATCTCCCAGCTGGGCTTCGACATCCGGGATTTTGGCGACAACACAATAATTGTGTATGCCGTGCCGGACGGTTTCCCCACAGAAGAGGAGGCCCTGAAGGATGTTATGGACAATTTGGCAGCCTCGCTGGACAGGGAGATCACCGGCGAAGGGGTGGCGACCTACGCCCGCACCATCGCCGCCGCTGCGGTTAAAAAGCTGAACCACAACCTGAACGCCGTCCAGGCGGAGATGATTGCAAACCAGACTCTGGTGCTGCGCGCCACCTATGGCGCGGACCTTGCAACAAAGTGCATCACCATTATATCTAACGAAGAATTGGAGAGAAGACTATGAACAGCTACGGATTCGGAGGCTTTGGAGGTTTCTGGCGCACAATCCCGCCGGTGACGCGCAACTTAATCATAATCAACACCATAGTGCTGATTTTTACAGCACTCACCGGGGACAGGATGTACCAGATGTTCTCTCTGTTCGCATTTGAGTCGCCGCTTTTCAAGCCCTGGCAGGTTGTCACCCATATGTTTATGCACGGTGGTTTCTGGCACCTGTTCTTCAATATGTACACGCTGATGATATTCGGCACGCAGCTGGAACGGGTTTGGGGCAGCAAAAAATTTCTGCTGTTCTATTTTGTGACGGGACTGGGGGCTGCGCTCTGCCACAATCTGGTGGTGCATCTGCAAATCAATCACTTTCTGGCGTCCGGCAATGCCGCTGCCGCACAGGCCGCTATGGCCACTCCCACCGTGGGTGCCTCCGGCGCTATATACGGCGTCCTTCTGGGCTACGGAATGCTCTGGCCCAACAGCGTGCTTCAGCTGATTTTCCCGCCCGTAAGGCTCACCGCCAAGTGGTTTGTGATAATATTCGGCGCAATTGAACTGGTCACCGGCCTCACCGGGATGGGCGGCAACATAGCCCACTTTGCCCATCTGGGCGGAATGATATTCGGCTTGATTCTGATTCTCTACTGGAAGAAGCGGGGCAAACTGTACAGCGACTGATATGGCAAAGATTCACTATCCCAAAGAGTCCAAGCCCAAGCGCAACAAGACTTGGTACAAGAAAAAGACGGAGCGGGGTCTGACCATCTGGCAGATTCTTTTCCGCGCTTTGGTGATTGTCAGCGCCCTGGCCCTGTGCATTTCTTATCTTTCGATATTCATTGACCCGTCTTTTTTGTCGCTGCCTTATTTCTTCGGGCTGTACTACATTCCCATTTTCGTGCTGAATGTGATACTGCTGATCATAGGGCTGGTGCGGATGAAGCGCTACCTGATTATCAGCCTGGTGGCGTTGCTGCCCACGCTGTTTTTCGCCGACCTTTTCGTGAAGTTCGGTGGAGAGGAAAAGAGCGTTTCTGGCGACGAGGTCAAGATTATGACCTATAACGTGGGCCGTATGGCGGCCTCTCCCAAGGGGATGAATAGCAGCCAGACGCTCAGCAAGATTTGCGAATTCGCCGCCCGCGAAGCACCGGACGTGCTGTGCCTGCAGGAATTCTATACCAGCGACACCTCTGCGGTGAGCAGAATCCTGAAATACCTCCCCTACCGCTGCCACTATTTCTACGGCGCCGGCAAGAATTTCTCCGGCAACATCACTTTCAGCCGCTATCCCATTGTGGACAAGGGCGTTATCACCTTCAAAGACACCCATAACCTGTGCCTGTGGAGCGACGTACGCATAAACGACGTCACGGTGCGCCTATACAACTGCCACCTGCAGAGCAACCGCCTCTCCTTTACCAACACCATCCGCCGGATGGCCAAGAAGGGGCAGTTTACAGACGAAGTCAAGAACGTCCACGAACGGCTGGCGCACAGCAACATACAGCGCGGAGAGCAGGTCGGCGCCATCCGCGACCACATCAAGTCCAGCACCATTCCCACTATGGTATGCGGCGACTTCAACGACACTCCGATGTCGTATACCTACCACACTCTGGCTTCGGACCACAAAGACAGCTTTGCAGACGGCGGCAACGGCTTCGGCTCCACTTACTCGGTGCTCTGGCCTCTGCTGCGCATAGACTATATACTTGTTCCGGAGGATGTTTCCTGCGACCGCACCCACATCACCCGCGTCCCCTACTCTGACCATTATCCCGTAAGCACTCTGATATATTTCTGATGGAAGAAGACCTCAAATACGAAATTGACGCCGCCGTGGCCGCCCTGCGCGCCGGCGACATCATACTCTACCCCACCGACACTGTGTGGGGTCTTGGCTGCGACGCCACCCGCGACGATGCGGTGCAGCGCATTTTTGACCTCAAGCAGCGTGACGACGCCAAATCTGTCATAATACTTGTCAGCGATTTGGATATGCTTGCAAAATATGTCCGCGAGATACCTCAGATGGCCCTGCAGTTGCTCGAAATCAACGACAAGCCTATGACCGTTATTTATCCGGAAGGCGTGGGCCTGTCCTCAAAAGTGATTGCAGAGGACGGCAGCGTGGCCATCCGCATCCCCCAGAATGATTTCTGCGTGAATATGATCCGCCGCTTTGGCAAGCCGATAGTTTCTACCTCTGCCAACATCTCGGGCGAAGATACGCCCGGCTGCTTTGCAGAAATCAACGCACAGATTCTGGACGGCGCCGAACACATAGTGGAGCCGTCTCTGGAAGAGGGTTCCACCGGCCTCTCTTCGCAGATAATCAAGATAGGTCTGGACGGCCAGGTCAAGGTCATCCGCGAATAATTTTTGGTGTATCCGATTTTTCGTTTACCTTTGCACTCCCAACGGCGGGATAGCTCAGCTGGTTAGAGCGCATGATTCATAATCATGAGGTCCCCAGTTCAATCCTGGGTCCCGCTACTTATAATGAGGGGGGCTAACGCCCCCCAATTTCATTTCCCCCTATCGCTCTCGCGCTGGCCATTCTCAAGCCCACCCGCACGCGCTACGCTATCGCCCGACGGCGATTGCTAATCTCGACCGAGATTTACTATCTTTGTCTTTGCTATGCCCAGCTATCTGCAAGTAGAGAATATTTCCAAGTCTTACGGCCCCAAGGTGCTGTTCAAGGACATCTCCTTCAACATCAACGAAGGGGACAAGATTGCGCTCATCGCCCCAAACGGCACGGGCAAGACCTCGCTGCTGAGCATTCTGGCGGGCAAGGATAGCAGCGACCGCGGCGGCGAAATCAAGTTCCTGAAAAACATTGTGATAGCCTTTCTGGAGCAGGAGACTCTCCTGGACCCGGGCAAGACTGTGCTGGAGCAGGTGATAGCAGGCATCGCCCCCGGCGCCGTGCAGCGCGAGGCCTGGGATCTGGAGACGGAAGTCAAACAAATCTTAACCTCTCTGGGTCTGTCCGACTTTGACTGCCATTGCGCAAGCCTCTCCGGCGGCGAGGCAAAGCGGGTGGCAATCGCATCCGTGCTTGCCTCCAACGCCGATTTTGTAATCTTGGATGAGCCCACCAACCATCTGGACCTGGACGCGATAGAATATCTTGAGGACTATCTCTCCAAGAGCCGCCGGACGCTGTTTATGGTGACCCACGACCGCTATTTCCTGGACCGGGTGTGCAACACTATCCTGGAGCTGGACGGCGGCAACTTATATACCTACAAGGGTAATTATCAGTACTATCTGGAAAAGCGTCAGGAGAGGCTGGCGGTGGCCAGCGCCCTGAACGAGAAATACCGCAACATATACCGGCGGGAGCTGGAATGGATGCGAAGCACCCCCTGCGCGCGCACCGGCAAGGCCCGCTACCGCGAAAACGCCTTCTACGACCTGCAGGAAAAGGCTGCGCCGATACGCGAGACCAAGCAACTGTCCATCAATCTGGGCTCTTCCCGCCTGGGGCGCAAGATCGTGAACTGCCGCGGCGTGGACTTCAGCTACGGCGACCGGCCCATAGTCAGGGACTTCACCTACAACTTCGCCCAGGGCGAAAAGATAGGCATTGTGGGGGCCAACGGCATTGGCAAGAGCACCTTCCTGAACCTGCTCACCGGCGCCCTGCAGCCCGACCGCGGAGAGATAGACCGCGGAGAGACCGTCCGTTTCGGCTATTACCGCCAGGAAGGTATGCAATTCAAAGAGAGCCAGACCGTGCTGGAGGCGGTGCAGGAGATAGCCGAGACGGTGCGCGACGCCACCGGCGCCCAGATTTCCGTGACGACCTTCCTGCAGCAGTTCCTCTTCCCGGTGGAGATGTTCAATACGCACATCTCGCGGCTCTCCGGCGGCGAAAAGCGGCGGCTGTATCTGCTCACAGTGCTGATGCAGCGCCCCAACGTGCTCATTCTGGACGAGCCTGCCAACGACCTGGACATAGTGACCCTGAATGTGCTGGAGAATTACCTCAAAGACTACGACGGCAGCGTGATTATGGTTTCCCACGACCGGTTTTTCCTGGACAAGATTGTGGACCATCTGTTCGTGTTCACCGGCGAGGGCCATATCAAGGATTTTGTGGGGACCTACAGCGAATACCGGGAGTTTATGCAGGAAAAGCGCCGGGCCGCAGCCCGGGCCGCCCGGGCCGAAAAGCCCTCACCTTCTCCCCGCGAGAAACCCGCTCCTGCATCGGACAAAAAGAAACTTTCGTGGAAAGAGCAGCGCGAAAAAGAGCAGATAGAGGCCGACCTGCCGCTTCTGGAGGAGCGCAAGGCCGCCCTTGAAGCCGAGATGAGTTCCGGCACCCTTGCCATAGAGCAGCTCACCGCCAAAAGCAAGGAAATCGAACAAATCATTGCCGACATCGACGCCAAGGAACTGCGCTGGATAGAACTGGCAGAAGTCTGAGTTCTTCAAAGAGGTTGATACTTATTACTATTTTTCTACCTTTGGATTTTCAACAGCTTCTAACACCAGTAAACAGGATTATGATAGAAAGAAAGCTTCTTTTGGGTGACGAGGCTATTGCCCTGGGAGCATTGCATGCCGGTCTCAGCGGTGTATATGCGTACCCTGGAACACCCTCCACCGAAATCACAGAGTATATCCAGAACAATGCGCCCCAGGTGCGCAGCCGATGGTGCACCAATGAAAAAACCGCTATGGAAGCGGCACTTGGAATGTCTTACGCCGGGAAACGGGCCCTTGTATGTATGAAGCACGTGGGTATGAACGTGGCGGCCGACGCCTTCGTGAACTCTGCAATAACCGGAGTCAACGGAGGCCTGGTCGTGCTGGCTGCCGACGATCCGTCCATGCACTCTTCCCAGAACGAGCAGGACTCCCGCTTCTATGGGAAATTCGCGATGATTCCGGTGCTGGAGCCATCTTCCCAACAGGAGGCCTACGATATGATAAAGTATGCCTACCAGCTTTCCGAGCAGATGAAGCTTCCCGTGCTCTTCCGTGTCGTCACAAGACTGGCCCATTCCCGAGCCGGAGTTGAGGTGGGAGAACCCCTGCCGCAGAACGCCCTGAACCCCGAGACGGACCGTACACACTGGGTGCTCCTTCCGGCCAATGCCCGCAGGCAGTACGCCTCTCTGGTGGAAAAGCAGGCGGAGATTCTCGCCTGCTCCGGAAACTCTCCTTTCAACAGGAGCCTTCCTGTGGAGGGCAAGGCGGCTCTTGGCGTTGTCGCCTGCGGTATCGCCTACAACTATGTAATGGAGAACGAGCCCGAAAAGCTGGGCATACCTGTTCTGAAGCTTTCCCAGTACCCCTTGCCCGGGGATGCCATAAAGGCTTTTGCTAAAAACTGCGATTCCATTCTTGTAGTGGAGGACGGGCAGCCCTTCGCAGAAGAACTTCTGGCGGGTATTCTTGGCTCTGACTACCCTGTCAGGGGACGCCTGACCGGAGATCTTCCCCGCACGGGAGAGCTTACTCCAGACAGCGTCGGAGCGGCCCTCGGTATTGCTGCTCCGCAGTCATTTTCCTCTGCCAGGAACCTTATGCCCCGACCGCCGGCACTTTGCCAGGGATGTGGCCACAGGGATGTATACAATGCCCTTAACAAGGTGGCCTCCGAGTACGATAACGCCCGTATCTTCGGGGATATCGGATGCTACACGCTTGGCGCCCTGCCTCCGTTCCGGGCCATCGACAGCTGCGTGGATATGGGTGCCTCCATCACTATGGCAAAGGGCGCCGCTGATGCCGGTGTCTTTCCTTCGATAGCGGTTATCGGGGATTCTACTTTCACGCATTCCGGGATGACGGGCCTTCTCGATGCTATAAACGACAATGCCAATATAACTGTCATCATATCCGACAACCTCACCACCGCAATGACGGGCGGACAGGACTCGGCAGGGACGAACAAGTTCGAGGCAATCTGCATAGGACTTGGCCTTTCCCCTGAACACGTGAGGGTGGTGGTTCCTGTGCCCAAAAATATGGACGAGATAACACGCATCATCCGCGAGGAAATCGAGTACAAGGGAGTCTCCGTCATCATTCCCCGCCGTGAATGTATGCAGACCTTACAGCGCAAACTCAGAAACAAAAAGTAGATTATGAAGAAGGACATCATACTTGCTGGCGTCGGAGGACAGGGAATCCTCACAATCGCCACCATCATTGCAGACGCCGCAACGGCTGCCGGGCTCAAACTCAAGCAGGCCGAGGTGCACGGCATGAGCCAGAGAGGAGGGGACGTCCAGTCCAATCTCCGTCTCTCCACGGGAGATATTTATTCTGACCTTATAAAGAAGGGCGATGCGGACCTTATCATCTCTATGGAGCCTATGGAGGCCCTTCGCTACCTGCCTTACCTGGCCGGGGACGGATGGATTGTAACCTCGTCGCATACTTTCAGAAACATTCCCGACTATCCCGAAGAAGATGCTCTCTTCCAGGAACTTGGGGCACTACCTCACGTGGCCACTCTTCCCATCGAGGATGTGGCGAAAGACAACGGCCTTCCCAAGAGCGCCAACGTGGTCCTTCTCGGGATGGCGGCAAAATACATAGAGATTCTCTCTGTCGACCAGCTCAGGCAGAGCGTTGTCCGTATCTTCGGCGCCAAGAGCGAAAAGATGGTCGAGGCCAACCTCAAGGCCTTCGAGCTTGGTCTTGCAGCAGTTAATAGTCTCAGCTAACAATACAGAAATGCGGAACAATTCATTTTTCAAAGTGACACTTGCGGTGTTTCTCGCAGTGTTCAGCAGCACCGCCGCGATGGGGCAATCCCCATCCGGGGAAGATCTCCCGGGGGAACTCTCCGGGCGTATCAAACTGCACGGCTATGCCCAGGGCGGCTACTCCTACAGCCAGAAGGGCGAGCAGATTATTTCCACTTTCGAACTCAAACGGGTTCTTTTCTGGGCCGATGCACAGATTACAGACCGATGGTCGTTTCTGTTTATGCACGACTTCTCAAGCGTAGTCCAGGAGTACTATACCGAATACCGTTTCACAAACAACAAGGCGCTGACCGTTCGCCTGGGCCAGTTCAAAAACGGTCTCTCCATTGAAAACCCCCTGTCTCCTACTTCTCTCGAGGCCATAGACGTCTGCTCTGAGGGCGTCGTATATCTCGCCGGCTGCGGGAGTGACCCCCTGTATGGCGTACAGTACGGCCGCGATCTGGGACTCTCCCTTTACGGAGAAACCTCCGATGCCAGGTTCGCCTACCGGGTGGATGTTCTCAACGGACAGGGAATCAACAAAAAAGACGGCAATAACGACAAGGATTTTATCGGAAGGCTGGAATATCGTCCGCTCCCGGGCCTGAGGTTCGTTGCGTCCGGCCAGCTTGGCCGTGGACACGCCATTGCCGCGTCTTTATACAATCCCGCTATCCTCCCGGGAGAAAACTACACCCGTAACCGCCTGACTGCCGGCATCGAGTACAAGTCTTCAAAAGGCAATCTGCGGGCCGAATACCTGGAGGGAAAAGACGGTGACGCCGTTAGCCGCGGTGCCTATCTTACAGGCAGCGTGCCGATCTGGCGTGGATTCGACCTGGTCGGATCCTACGATTTCTTCAACTACAATACTGCTCTGGGCCTTGACCAGCACAAGGTGATAGCCGGGTTCCAGTATTGGTATTACAAAAAATGCCGCCTCCAGCTGCAGTACGTTTACAAGAGTGCCTATACCGATGCGGGCTGGTTCGTACACGGAGCTAGCCACGCCCTTATGCTGCAGATGCAGGTCCGATTCGACTATACCGGCCAGAAGAAAAACAGTTAACCGTCATACAAATTAGAAACAATGCTACTCAGAATCATATTTACCCTGCTTTTCCTGCTGCTTATGGTGGCGGTGGGAATCTATTCACGCAAGCAGGCCGACAGCGTCGACGGCTTCGTCCTCGGCGGTCGTGCCGTAGGCCCCTGGCTCACTGCCTTCGCCTATGGAACCAGTTACTTTTCTGCGGTGGTCTTCATCGGCTACGCGGGACAGTTCGGGTGGAAATATGGAATGTCTGCCACCTGGATCGGCATCGGGAACGCCCTCATCGGCTCCCTTCTCGCCTGGATCATCCTCGGGCGCCGCACGAGGGTTATGACCCGGCATCTACAGTCCAGGACTATGCCGGACTTCTTCGGCATACGCTACGACAGCGAAGGTCTCCGCGTAGTCGCCTCCATCATTGTCTTCGTCTTCCTGATTCCCTACACGGCCGGGGTTTACAAGGGCATTTCAACCCTTTTCGAGATGGGCTTCGGAATACCTTATATCTATTGTGCCGTCACGATGGCCCTGCTCACCGCCGTATATGTGATACTTGGCGGATACAAAGCTACGGCCATCAACGATTTTATCCAGGGCTGCATAATGATTTTCGGAATCGTCCTGATCGTGAGTGCCGTAGTCAAGAGCCAGGGCGGCCTTTCGGCGGCCATCGCCAAGCTCTCCGTTCTGCCTTCGGATGCGGATCCTGCGCAGAGCGGCAAGTTTACCAGCCTTTTCGGCCCGGATCCCTGGAACCTCCTGGGCGTCGTGATTCTCACATCGCTTGGCACCTGGGGACTTCCCCAGATGGTTGGCAAGTTCTACTC
The DNA here is from genome assembly GCA_017428035.1 of Bacteroidales bacterium. Lineage (GTDB taxonomy): Bacteria > Bacteroidota > Bacteroidia > Bacteroidales > UBA932 > Equibacterium. The sequence continues at coordinate 11,481 of JAFRRR010000111.1, forward strand.
CATCTCGGACGAGGCGGCAGTCCGCCGCGGAACTGTCATCTCCACGGTCTTCGCCCTTCTCGTTGCCGGCGGATGCTATTTCCTCGGAGGATTCAGCCGTCTTTATGACGACCCTTCGCTCTATGTAAACGGAAAGGTCGCCTACGATTCCATCGTGCCCTCGATGCTGGTGACCCTCAACGACGCCATCATAGGGCTTGTGGTCCTTCTCGTCCTGGCTGCTTCGATGTCCACCCTTGCGGGACTTGTGCTCACATCTTCCTCGACGATGACCCTCGACCTTATCTACCGTGACAAGAAGTCCGTGGACGGAGAGGTCAAAGACGGAAGCATCGTAGATGAGGTAGCGAAGAAGACAGAGAAACGGAAGGTAGTCGTAATGAGGGTGCTCATAGTCTTCTTCATTACGATATCCCTTCTTATCGCCCTCAACCCTCCGACCTTCATCGCCCAGCTGATGGGCATCTCCTGGGGAGCCCTCGCCGGTGCCTTCCTGGCTCCGTTCCTGCTGGGACTCTACTGGAAGGGCGTTACTCCCGCCGCCGTCTGGGCCTGCTTTGCCTGGGGCGTCGGCCTCATCGTTTTCAATATGCTCACCGGGAACAGCATCGCCAATCCCATTAACTGCGGAGCCATCGCGATGGTGGGCGGCTTCCCCGTGGTATGGCTTGTCAGCCTGTTTACAAAGAAGATGAGCCCGGAAAAAGTTGACAAAATTTTTGAATGTTACAAGAAATAATATGAACGACCAGTCACCTTACCTTCACCCCGAATACGAAACGCTTTCCCGTGAGGAACTCGGACGCTTGCAGCTCGAACGCCTGCAGCAGACCTTGCGCCAGTGTATGAATTCCCCGTTCTACAAGAAGCGTTTCGACGAAATGGGGCTTAAACCCGAAGATATCCGAAGTCTCGAGGATGTCCGCAAACTTCCTTTCACGACGAAGCAGGACCTTCGGGATACCTATCCTTTCGGCATGGCGTGCATCCCTCTGAGGCAGTGCGTCCGCCTGCATTCATCCAGCGGAACCACCGGCACTCCCACCGTCATACTTCATTCCCAGAAGGACCTGGACGAATGGGCCAACCAGGTTGCCAGATGCCTCTGGATGGTGGGACTCCGTCCCGATGACGTCTTCCAGAACTCCAGCGGCTACGGGATGTTCACCGGTGGGCTTGGCTTCCAGTACGGAGCCGAGCGCCTGGGGATGCTCACCGTCCCCGCGGCTGCCGGAAACTCTCTTCGCCAGATAAAGTTCATCAGGGACTTCGGCACTACTGCCATCCACGCCGTTCCCTCGTATGTTACGAGGCTTCATTCTGTGATGGTGGAGCAGGGGGTGGACCCCCGCAAAGATACGAAGCTCCGAGTCCTTGCAATCGGTGCCGAGCCTCACTCCGAGGAGCAGAGGCGGAGAATCGAGCAGATGATGGGTGTCAAGGCGTACAACTCATTCGGAATGAGTGAGATGTGCGGCCCGGGAGTGGGTTTCGAGTGCCAGGAGCAGAACGGCCTTCACTTCTGGGAGGATTACTATATTGTAGAAATCGTGAATCCCGAGACCCTGGAGCCGGTGCCTGACGGCGAGATAGGGGAGCTTGTGCTCACTACACTCTGCCGTGAGGCGATGCCTTTGATCCGCTACCGTACCCGCGACCTCACCCGGGTTCTCGGCCGCAGCTGCCCCTGCGGGCGCAACCATATACGTCTCGACAGGATGCGAGGCCGGAGCGACGATATGATCGTGCTTCGCGGCGTCAATATCTTCCCCATACAGATCGAGAAGATTCTTATGCAGTTCCCCGAACTTGGCAACAATTATCTGATTACCCTCACCAGCGAAGAAGAGAACGACTTTATGATAGTGGAAGTGGAGGTCGCGAATCCGACCGACGACTTCCGCGCCCTTCAGAACCTGGAGAAGGAGGTTCGCCGTCGCATCAAGGACGAGATACTGCTGACGCCCATCGTGAAGCTGGTTCCCAAGGGAACACTTCCGGTGAGCGAGGGCAAGGCGGTACGTGTAGTGGACAAGAGGACCGTTTACAAATAGAGAAACAAATCAACCGGAATTATGACTATTTATCAATTATCCATCTTTATAGAGAACCGCACCGGAACCCTCGTCAAGGTGCTGCGTATCCTGAAACAGGAGGGAATCCAGATTGTGGCGTCAACTGTCGCCGATACTGCTGATTATGGAATTTACCGCCTTATCTGCAGCGAGCCCAAGCGGGCCTGCGAAAAGCTGCGGGAGGGTGGAATCTCCGTCGCCCTGAGCGATGTATTCGCCCTGGAACTAGACAATGAACCCGGACGTGCTTCAGATGCCATCGAGGCCTTCGAGAAGGCGGGCATAAGTATCTCTTACCTTTACAGCTTCCTGCTGAAGGGCAAGGGCGTCCTTATCTTCCGAACCGACGATATCGAAAAGGCCAGGGAGGTTATCCTCGAGAACAAACTCCGCTGCATAGTCGAGCCCGACCTCTCGAAACTGGTCTAGCCGAGAAGCCCGCCGCACCCCGCGAGAAACCAGTTAAGCTTTGTTTTTCTCGACATACTCGGCCGGGGTACAGCCGAATTCTTTCTTAAAGCGGGCGGAGAAATATGAACTGTTGTCGAATCCGACCATATACATAATATTCTTGATGGACGATCCATCCTGTAAAAGAAGTTGCGCCGCCCGTTTGATGCGGACTGAACGGATGAACGCCACAACGGACAGGCCTGTAAGAGACTTTATCTTTTTATAAACCGTGGGACGGCTCATAGATAAGTCCTCACAGAGACGCTCAACATTATACGACGGTTCTGCTATATTTTCTTCGACCAGATTAAGGCATTTCTGCATAAACTGTTCGTCTATCGGAGTGATCGTGACTTCTGAAGGAGCTATGTCGAGCCCCTTTCTGAAGGCAACTTTAAGCGCATTCCTCTGGGCAATAAGATTCTCTATTCTTGAAATGAGTATCTTCATTTCAAATGGCTTGGTAATATAGTCATCTGCCCCGACTCCATAGCCCTCCAGTTTACTCTCTAAATTGTCTTTAGCCGTGAGTAGTATAATCGGAATGTGGGATAGCGTGATGTCAGTCTTTGCTTTTCGGCATAATTCAATTCCGTCTGTTCCCGGCATCATAACATCAGATACGATGCAGTCAAAGTCGTTTTGCTGAGCCAGGTTAAAAGCTTCTCCTCCGTCCTTACAAGCTGTAACATTGAAATGCTGATCCAGGGATTCCTTGAGATACTCTCTCATATCCCGATTATCTTCTGCAAGAAGGACTCTATACATTGTATCGGCACCTTCATTCTCGCCATATAAATCGTCATCGGCAAGTTCATTATCGCGAAGCACTGTAAATGATCGGATATCATTTCTTCTGTCTGGAGAAAAATGTTTCAGTTCTTCGGCATTAAAATGGGATGAACCAAACTTTAATGTAAAGAAGATAGATGTTCCTTTTCCAGGTTCAGACTCAGCCCAGATTTTCCCCCGATGCTGTTCAACGATCGCTTTAGCTAATGCCAGACCAATACCGGAACCATTCTCACTGCTGCTGTCATAATAGAACCGTTCAAAAATATGAGGAAGATCAGCTTGTTCTATACCAACGCCGCTATCTGACACACACACAAGGGTATCTTCGTTACGAGTATGACACCTTACGCTGATTGAGCCACCGTTTGGCGTAAACTTGAATGCGTTGCCAATGATGTTGAAAAGCAGTTTCTCTATACGGTCTCTATCAATTACCACAGGTATTTGAGGCACATCTGTTTGAAATCCAAAATCGATATCTTTTGCCTCCGCTTTATCCTCAAAATAACTCATTGTTGTACGACAGACATTCACCAGGTCCTCCTCGGACAAACGCAGAGACATCGTATTGCTCTCAAACCTGTTGAAATCCATGATCTGCTCAATAAGATCCGTCAGACGCCCAATATTTTTCCGAACCAGCTGAAGTCGCCTGCGTGTAAATGCATCCGTTTCTGGGTTATCTGCCAATTCAGCCACAGGTGCTGATATCAAAGACAATGGTGTTTTGATCTCATGTGAGATATCTGTGAAGTATTTCAACTTCAACTCATTCATTCTCGCATCCTTTTCTACTCTACGCTTGTTCTTGTAATAACGCATCAATAAGTATATGCCTAAACCCAGAACAGCGAGATATAGAAGTATCATGGGAATACTCCAGGCAATTGGTCTTAGGACCCTCACCGTTAAATCTTTAGCGGTACTACTCCAAACAGAATCACTGTTACTGCCTTTAACGTGAAAAACATAGTTACCCGGCGGCAGATTAGTGTAGACTGCCGTATGTTTGGCGCCAATGGCCGAATGCCAACTCTTGTCATAACCCTCAAGTTGATACTCTACCCTATTGTTTGCCGGTGACGTATAATCAAGGGTAACAAAAGAAATGGATATACTATTATATTTGTGCGGCAGAACTATGCTCTCGGTATGGTTTAGCGTCTTTGAAAGAATCTCCCTATTAGAATAAGTTTCGCCAACATTCACCTTTCGGCCCTGAATATACAAATCTTCTAGAGCAACGACAGGCGGGATATTACTGTGTGCCAACTGTTGAGGATTAAAAACACTGAATCCATTGACTCCTCCGAATATCAATTCGTTTGAGGACAAGCGGGCCGATGACCATATCTTGAAAGAACGGTTCTGCAATCCGCTGCTTTCACCAAAGGCATCAATGCTCCAATCATCAGGATTGAACCGCAGCATGGTCACTCCTCCTATCCAGAACATTCCATTATTATCCTCTTCTAAGGATTCCGATGTATATGATGTCTCGTCGGAATTGATGTCCAAACTTGAGAAAGTGGGTTCGCTATCGTCCTGCCGGCCTGTTTCCAATTTGTTGATGTAGCCGTCAAGTCCCAAAACCCATAGCCTGTCGCGGGAATCACAGTACACCACAGAGATGAATTCACCCAAGAGGGAGCCACCGTGAATTACGTCACGCACCGGAATGACCAAGGGATCTTTACCGTCACTGAACACCAGTTTATAAAGACCATGCTGCGTCCCACAGAAAACTATGATTTCATTATCATTAGGATAGTCAATCTGGAAATCTGTCGTTACTTCCGATGGCAGATATCTGATAATTTGGCCTGTTTGAGACCCTGGAGACGATGGGATGAAGCGCATCAACCCTTTGGTGGTGCTCATCCAGATTGTGCCATAGCGGTCTTTCTGAAGTTTGAAAAAAGTCGTTTCTTCAAGTTTATTGGCCTTACCGAAATCATATGCATTGGTTCGTTGTCCGTTGACGACTCGCTCGGCTTCTGATGGAGACAGTTTATACAGACTTCTCCATGTCCCAACCCACATTCCACCATCTTCTTCTTCCAAATAGCTTGATATCGTCTGTCCTTCTATCTCTGGCCAGCATTCTGCCGGATACTGTTTGATGCTTTTAGTGGAGTGATTGAACAACTTGAGTCCATAATGGTGCATTCCGACCCAGATAACACCTCGATGATCTTCAAAAAAGGTTGCAGTTCTATTGCCCGTCTTCACGTGTCCGGCCTCGTCAATATCCATGATGTCCCCATAAAACTCAAACGATTCTGCCCTTGTAGAGTATTTAGCCGCACCGTTTTGAGTTCCGATCCATAAGTTGCCCGAGAAATCTCGATAGAAACTCTTTATTGTGTTGTTTTGAAGTCCGCGTCCATTCGCCTCTATCTGGTAAGCTTCAACCACATTAAGGTCATCATCAAAGCGCATAATGCCCCGGTCAATCGTTCCAACCCAATAATCATTCTCATCAAATCTGAACAAGCTCAAAATATCAGCTTTTTCTACACAAGCTATCTCCGAAGTTTTTGGATAGTATGTGAACAGCCCTGTCGATCCACCTATAAGATAACCTCCGTCATCCATTGAAATGATGGATCTTTCATAACCATTAAGTATCGATACTGAACTATCCGAATTAAGATTGAAAACCTTGGCTCCTGCGCTGCTCGCCACAATTGCCGTTCGCTCATTTGGGAAAGCGAAGTCAAGCACCTGACCCAGATCTGAGCCATAGAAACGATACCCCCATTCCCCATCACTATTTTTTAAACAAACTAGCCCCCGCTCTGTGCCTAACCATACGTCGCCGTTATCATCTGCCTTTATACAATAGATAGTATTCGCCGGATACATCCGTTCTGTTATGCGCCCGACATTCAAATCCATTATCTTCAAGCCATTCCCTTCCGTACCTATGAAAAGCAATTCTTTATCCCTGTCGCAGTAGAGGGAGATAACCCTCAGGCTCTTATCCTCGTCTTTTGTGATGGAAGCAAGGGAATAGCCATCGTAACGGGCAATTCCATTGTAGGTGCCAAACCATATGAAACCGTCGCGATCGGAGGTTATTGCATTAACCTCACTGTGCGGCATACCGTCCTCAACCGTCAATGGATAAAAAACCTTCTGATCCTGCGCCACCAAAGAATGCGACAGGAGTACCGAGACACAGATGAAGCAAATTGTGCGGTAGAGCATATTCATACCCAAAGTTAACAAAATAGGCAACAAAAAAACGAGCGTTTTGTTTTGTGTCCTAAATCGAACGATTTGTGTCTTTATGCGATGCTCCGGCGTGAGTAACTTTACAAAAAGAAATAGACAAAAGCATATCAAATGACTAGAAACAAAAAGAAAATCGCCGCTATTGCGACGCTCTTTATCTTGATGGCTCTGCCTTTGTTCTCGGTAACAGCACTGGCGAGGGACGTCCGGGGAACCGTGGTCGACGGCGGCAACAAGCCCATTCCCGGCGCGAGTGTTATCGAAAAAGGAACAAGCCACGGTACGGTAACAGATGTGGACGGACGGTTCTCAATTGATGCAAAGAATGGAACCGTACTAGAAATCATCAGCCTCGGCTTTGTTACCAGAACATACACTGTCGGCAGCGAGAGCGTCATCTACATTGTCCTGGAAGAAGACTCTATGCTGCTGGATGAGACTATTGTGGTTGGATACGGCACGCAGGTAAAAGCATCTATCACGGGTGCGGTTGCAAATGTTACCAACAAAGACCTTATAACCACAAAAGCGATCAGTGTCGCAAACACCGTGGTTGGTAAGCTCCCCGGCTTGAGGGCTGTCCAACGCTCTGGTGCTCCTGGAGAAGATATGCCGGAGATTGATATCCGCGGTTTCGGCAGTGCTTTAATTATTGTGGATGGTGTGGAACGAAGCTTTGCCAAGCTTGACCCCAACGATGTCGAATCCATCAGTATTTTGAAAGATGCTTCTGCTGCCGTGTATGGCAGTAAAGGAGCCAACGGTGTGATTCTGGTCACCACGAAAAAAGGCGCAGAAGGCCGCCCCGTTTTTGAATACAACGGATGGGCAGGTATTCAACAAATGACCAGATATCCTCATAGCTATAGCTCCTATCAGTATGCTTTCCTAAGCAATGAGGCTGCGAATAATATAGGTCTTCCGGATGTCTATAGCCCGGAGCAGATGGAGCGCTTTATCAATGGTGATGGCGAATTCTACAAAAGTACCGACTGGCTTGATGCTGTTACTCGCAAAACGGCTCCTGTGACAGCCCACAATTTCAGCGTCAAAGGAGGCACCAAGGCTATCAACTACTTTGTTTCGTTTGGCGTGCAGGATCAGCAGTCTTATTTCCGGTCAAACGACTGGTACGACCGCCGTTACAATGTGCATGCAAATCTTTCTGCAGAGCTTTCTCCAGGTCTTGTTTTCAGCGTTAACACTACAGGTCGCCTGGATAGCCGCAACATTTCGGGAGGCACTGGTGTTTTTTATAATATAATGACCTACAAGCCTTTCGGAAGCGCATGGTATTATGGAGAGCCCACCGGTCCGTTGCGGGACACATATTACAATTATGGACGGGCGGTAAATGATGAAAGGGTGTTGGAATCATCTTTTAACATCAGATGGGATGTTCCGTGGGTTGAAGGTCTCTCGGCAGAGATTAAGGCCAGTTATGATATATATAATTATCGCAATAAAAACTGGTCACCCAAAGACCCTTACCGCTGGGAGCCTGTGGAGTCAGGCGATGTGGTCCGCTCTGCTGTCGGAAGCACCTTTGGCCGCCTGAACGACCAGATGGGCACTAACACGACAAAAGATATCCAGGCTAATATCACCTATGCCCGCAAGTTCGGCCTTCACGATATAAAGGCCATTGCGCTTTATCACGGAACTAACTCAACTTACGAGTGGCTGTCAGGATATCGGCAGTTTGCACTCAATCTTATACCTCTGATGAGTTATGGTGATGACGAGAACAAGACCAACGGAGGCAGCGAAGGCTCTTCGCTGATGCATGCCGCCGTAGGCCGTCTAAACTATGCCTTTGCAGACAAATATCTGGCAGAGCTTGTTTTCCGTGCGGATGCGTCTTATCTGTTCGCGGCCGACAAGCGCTGGGGGTTTTTCCCTTCCGCTTCGCTTGGCTGGCGCATCTCGGAAGAAGATTTTATCAAAGACTCTGTCCCTTGGATAAGCAACCTCAAACTGCGCGCCTCTTACGGCATCGTAGGTGACTGCAGTGGCTTCTCTGCTTTCCAATGGATGTCCGGGTATATCTTTCCCGGAGGAAAATTCCTATTTGACGAAGGCAAACCTACCATAGGCCTGTATTCCAGCGGACTTGCCAACGAAGACCTGACTTGGTATAAAGCCCGCACGGCAAACATAGGACTTGACGCCGGTTTCTTTGGTGGCAAACTTTACTTTGAAGCAGACGTTTTCCACCGCTACCGCAGCGGCTTGATGTCCTACCGTACGGCGACAATTCCCTATGAGTATGGCGTTTCCCTTCCGCAGGAGAACCTCAACTCCGATCGCACTTTTGGTTTTGAAGCCGTGCTTGGACATTCCAACACCATTGGCGACCTGTCGTATAACATTCGTGCCAATGTTTCTTTGACCAGAACCCGCAACGCGTTCATTGAACGAGCCATAGACCCTAACCGTTATGAGAATTGGCGCAACAACGGCACAGAACGCTACAGCGGCATAGGCTGGGGCTATCGGATGATTGGTCAGTTCCAGAGTTTTGAAGAGATCCTGAATTCTCCCATTCAAGACGGCAGTGGCAACAAGAGCCTGCTGCCCGGTGACTTCAAATATGAAGATATTAATCAGGACGGCATCATCAACGGCTGGGACGAAGTGCCCATCAGCGTTGGAGCCACACCGTTCGCCTACTATGCCCTCAACGCCAGTATGCAGTGGAAGGGCCTTGATGCCACAATATTCTTGCAGGGCGCAGGAGGACACAAGATCCAACTGGGAATGGCCTTTGCCCAGCCTTTTATCAACGAGGGCAACTGCAGCGGCTTGACAATGTGGTATGACGAACGCTCTTATCGCACCGAAGACGGACAATGGGTTATCGGCAAACTCCCGCCTGTGCGCAAGGCCGGTTTTACCAACAATCAGGTGTCAAACACATATTACACGCTGGATGCTGATTACCTGCGGCTTAAAACGCTCGAAATAGGTTACACCCTGCCGGCGCGATGGACTCAAACTTTGAATATCAGTCGTCTGAGAGTCTATGTCAACGGCAACAACCTGCTCACATTCACCAAGGGCTGGATGCTGAACTACATTGACCCCGAGAACAACAACCCCAATGCATGGTACTATCCTCAAGCCAAGACCTACAATTTGGGCATCACTTTAACATTCTGATAATGGAGGAGTTATTATGAGAAATTATATGAAAATATATTTTACACTGATACTGGTCGCAGTTGTGACAAGCTCTTGCCTCCAGTCTTTCGACGACATAAAGCCCACCAACAAGGTTTCAAGCGAAGATGTATGGAAAGATCCTGACGCCGTATCCGGAATCCTTGCGCATATGTACAATAGTTTGATATTTGAGGATTTCAGCTACTTCTGGGGCGATTACTCCTGGCGTAGTATGGACCTTGTGACCATGTCCGACGAGGGCACTGCCGGCTTCCAGAAAGAGCCTTGCTTCGACCAGGAAGGCGCCACCTGGGAGTATCCCGATGATTTTCTTGGTTATTATATTTACATCCAAGGCAATCAAGGTGGAGAAAACATTATCCGCGATGTTTATCGCGAAAGTTATGTGCTCATCCGCCGATGCAACGAGTTCTTGGAGGACCTCAAGACCGCAACACTTGAATCCGACGACTTGGACAGCGTCAAAGGCGAAGCCAAGTTCCTGCGGGCTATGGCCTATTTCACTCTTGTAAAGCGCTTTGGCGGCGTTCCTTTAATCACCGAGGCAAAACCTTTCGAGGGCGATATTGTCTCTTTGCAGGAACCCCGAGCCACAGAAAAAGCCATCTGGGACTTTATTATTAACGAAGCCGAGGAAGCCTCTCAGTTGCTGCCGCTCATACGTAGTACTGGCGTCTTCCGGGCAACCAGCGGCGCCGCACTAGCCCTTGAATCCAGAGCCGCCCTGTATGCCGGTTCTATTGCCAAATATGGCACTGTAGGCTTTGGGAAACTAACCGGTATAGACAAAGAGGCTGCGGAGGGTTATTTTGAAACTGCCTACAGAGCCTCGCAAGATGTTATCAACCTGCCTTACTACTCCCTCTTCAAAGCAGATGCCGATAAGACTGAGAATTATCGCAAGTTGTTCATTACCAAAAACAACGGCGAGTATATTTTTCAAAAAAGCTTCGATGTAGCATCAGACATCGGCAACAGCTACGACAAGAAACACCTGCCGTATTCCCTGTGCCGTTGGGGCGCAATAACGCCTACCTTTGAAATGGCTGAGGCCTATGAGTTTCTGGACGGGACTCCTGGCAGCTTTGACACCGAGAGTCAGTATGATGACATTAATACCATTTATCAAGGCCGCGACCCCCGCCTGATTGCCTCTATCTATGTCCCGGGACAGGAAGTCAAGGACACCACCTATCAATTCCAGCGGGGCCTTATCAAGTCCGACGGCTCGTTTTATATTGCACAAAGTGCACCTGGCCCAACCTATGCCGATGAATATTATACCGATTCCGGCACTGGCAAGACCTACCGCATCTACGGCAAGGACGGAGGAGCTTATACCGGAGATGCCAGCAAGACCGGCTTTAATGTACGCAAGTTTGTGGACGAAGACTGCGAGACTGTTGCCCAGTGGGATTTCGGTAAGACCGAAACTCCATGGCCCGTTTTTCGACTTGGAGAAATGTATCTTAACCTGGCGGAAGCAGCCGTCGAGTTGAATAAGTACAACGGAGAGGCCCTTGCTGCAGTCAATGCAATTCGTTCCCGCGCCGGCATGCCTGATTACAAAAGCATTGACCTGGAGAAAGTGCGCCACGAACGTCGCGTAGAGCTTGCCTTCGAGAACCTTCGTTTCTGGGATCTCAAGCGCTGGCGCATTGCCCATCTGGACGTTTCGCGTGGCGGCCTCAATGGTTTTCGCGGCCGGGCTCTGCACCCTTACTATGATGTACGCACCGACAAGTGGCAATTTGTGATAGCGGACGATATCCCTAAACGCCGAAGAATCTTCACGGAAAAAAATTACTATACCAAATTCTCCAACTCTATCATCAACGCCAATCCTCAAATTATTCAGAACCCGGGTTTTATTAATTAAACTGCAATGAAAAGGATTTATTATATAACAGCCATCGCCCTTACGGCCCTTTGCGCCGTCTCTTGCGAACTTGACAACTATGTTGCCCCCGAAGGCTGCATCTACGGCGAGATTATCGATTCCGGAACCGGAGAAGCCATGCCGCTGCCGGTTGAAGGCAACAACGGTGCCGTTATAAACCTTATGGAAGTGGGCACCAAAGCGACTCTCGCTCAGAGTTTCTACGCCCGTCATGACGGTTCTTTCAGGGATGCGATGGTCTTCAAAGGCCTTTACAGTGTTACCGCCGACGGCCCCTTTGTGGCCGAAGGTCCCTACGAGGTGGAAGTGGGCGATCAGACCGAACTCAAGATTTACGCTCTTCCGTATTCCCGCATTGAGGCCTCGGCTTCGGCAGACGGGATGAAAGTGACAATCAATTATAAGGTTTCTCCTGTCGAAAGCGGAGCCAGAATCACAACCACCTATGTTTTGTGGAATTACCGTATGCAAACTGATATCATCACCGGCAATTTCTGCTCCTCAAAGGCCGATTTTACTGGTAAGGCAGAAGGATCTGTCACCATTAATATCGCAAATGAAGTACAATACAATGCCAACAAAGAAAAAATAATTGCCAATGGTGGGAAAGTCTATTTACGCGTTGCAGCAGACGTAGGCGGTCACATTAACTATAGCAAGGTTCAAGAAGTCATAATCAGTGAGTAATATCAACAAATAACATCTATATATGAAGAAACTATCATTGCTTTTAAGCGCAGGTGTGCTTTTGCTAATCGGCACATCCTGCCAAGAGAAAGTGGATCCCAAGGATGACACAACAGCAAAACTGGCTACAGTGGTTACTGTAGAAGCTTCCAATGTATTGTCTTCCAGCTTTGTCGCTGGCGGCAACATCACAAACGACGGTGGTGCATCCGTAACAGAAAGGGGACTTTGTTATGGAACTTCCGCCGGAGTGTCGGTCGACAATGTCAAAGTACCTGCCGCAAGCGCTGGCAAAGGGGTCTTTGAGGTAACAGTATCCGGCCTGAACGCTGGGGCAACTTATTATTATCGTGCGTATGCCGTCAATTCAGCCGGTATAGCTTATGGAAGCGAACTGAGCGCGACTACGCCAAGCGCACAGCCTGCAACAGTCACAACAGCTGAGGTTGTTGATGCAGTAGGCTCATCTGCGACATGCGGCGGAACTGTAACAGACGACGGTCAATCTTTCGTAAGCGCCAGAGGGGTCTGCTGGTCAAAGAGTGAAAACCCGACCGTTTCAGATAATAAAACCGTTGACGGCTCGGGTCTTGGCGAGTTTACAAGCACACTGACCGACCTTGAAGTAGGCGTCACCTATTATGTGAGGGCTTATGCCACCAATGACACCGGCACAGTTTACGGAGAGCAGTTCAGTTTCACCACCATCGAGGCCAAGTTACCCACGATCAACACGTTTGAGGTTACCGAGAAAACAACTGTCGGCGCCAATTGTGGTGGCGAGATAACATCTGACGGCGGCGCAAGAATCACGGCTAAGGGTGTTTGTTGGGCAACCCATAAGAATCCCACGATAGATGACAATAAAACAGAAGATGGAAGCGGCATAGACTCCTTTGTAAGCGCCATAACTGGGCTTACCGAAGGCACTGTATACTACTGTCGTGCTTATGCCATCAATGCGGTCGGCATCGCATACGGCAATGAGCGGCCTTTTGCACCTTGGTATCTTGACAATGGCGAGAGTATGCTGCTTGTCAAGGGTGGGACCTTTACCGTAGGCAAAAACGCTGTTCACACCGATTCCGGCCCCAATACATGGGAATGTACTCTTCCAGATTATTATATAGCCAAGACGGAAGTTACGCAACAGTTATGGGCCGAAATCATGGGTACAGATTATCTTGCAGACCAGCTGACCGATGCACAAAAGCCGGATGGTTATATCTGCTATCCTGTTGGAAGAGATGACTATAACCCACAGCCTTACATCAACTGGTTTGACGCTATTATATTCTGCAATAAACTCAGCGCTGCTCGCGGCGCAGATCCTTGCTATTCTGTGAATGGCGAGACCAATCCTGACAAGTGGAACAAATCTGGCGAATGGGAGAAGAGTGTAGTTTGCGACTGGGGCAAAAATGGATTCCGCCTACCCTCCCTTCCCGAATGGGAATTTGCTGCCGGAGGCGGCGAGGAGCCCCTGCAGACCTACCCGGGCACAAATGATTTCAGCGAACTTCACTGGTATGGCCAGATAGAGGGTGCCCTGCCCGGCGGTGCAACAGAAGGTCTGTTTACCGTTGCCACCAAACTACCCAACAAGTTAGGTCTTTACGATATGGTAGGTAATGCCACTGAATGGGTGTGGGAACGATGGTTTGAATATCCCGGTGGGGCTCGTACATACTACAACGATGTTATCACCTGGGATTACGGTGCAAGAAAAGCCATAAAACGCGGCGGCTCAATCTGGAACTGGGGACAGCAGGTTTATTACACCACTTCCAACTGGACAGATCCTATTGACGATCATAACTGGCCCTGCGGTATGCGCCTGGCCCGCACTTGTGTGAAATAATCCAACTACTAAACAATAATGCATATGAAAAAACTCTTATTCATTACAGTTCTGCTGGCATTTGTTTGTTCATGCCAGGATCATTATGCCGATTTAAAGAGTCAGGTTGACAAATTGCAACACGATTATGACGAATTGAACAACACTCTTTCTACAGCTATCTCAAAATCAATGACCGTGACTGTAACAGATGTTGAAGGCGGACACAAACTTACATTTAGCGATGGCTCTTCCTTTGTTGTGAAGGATGGAGAACCCGGTGGTCCCGGTGCTCCCGGACTGCCCGGTTCTGATGCTACCGTAGATATTAAAGAAACAGCCGATGGCTATGTTTTCACAGTGGGCGATAAAACCTACACCATTCCTAAGACTACCGGTTTCTCTCTGATTCTTGATAAAGACGAGGCTGCTGTTTTCGGTGGACAGAAAGTTACAGTCAACTATACTCTCACCGGTGCAGATGAGTCCACAAAAGTCTTTGTAGATGGTTCAAACGGCATCAAAGGCAGTGTTAACCCCGAGGCTGGAACTATTGTAATTACAGTGCCCATGAATGTTGCCAATGGTGACTTCGCTATCGTTACCGCTGTTTCCAACCAAACAGGTCAGAGTGCCAGCAAGTACATCATTTTCAATGTTTCTGACACATTCACCGGAGAAGAGATGGTACTCGTTCCCGGTGGCACTTTCACAGTTGGCGAAGGTGCTGTTCATACCGATTCCGGTTCAAACACCTGGCAGTGCACTCTGCCTGACTACTATATAGCAAGGACTGAGGTTACACAGAAACTCTGGGCAGAAATAATGGGCGAAGCCTATCTGGCCGACCAGCTTTCTGACGGTCAGAAACCCGAAGGATATATTTGCTATCCTGTCGGTAAAGGCGACGATATAGCACAGCCCTACATCAACTGGTTCGATGCAATTATCTTCTCCAACAAACTCAGTATCGCTCGTGGATATGAACCCGTCTATACCGTTGATGGTGAAACCGATCCAGACAAATGGGACAAGTCCGGCAACTGGGAGACCAAGGTTGTGTGCGACTGGAACAAAGATGGTTTCCGTCTTCCCGCACTCCCCGAATGGGAATTTGCAGCCGGCGGTGGTCAGGTTCCTCTGCAGAAATTCCCCGGTACCGATAACTTTGAAGAACTCGGCCAGTATGGCAATATAGAAGGCGCTCTGCCCGGTGGGGCAACCGAAGGCCTTTTCCCTGTTGCCAAGAAGAAACCCAACAAGCTTGGAATCTATGATATGGCCGGCAATGCAACCGAATGGGTATGGGAACTCTGGTTTGAATATCCGGGCGGCTCAAGGACTTATTATAACGATGTAATTACATGGAACTACGGAGCAAGACAGGCTGTCAAGAGAGGAGGAACCATCTGGAACTGGGGCGGTCAGGTTTACTACACCACTTCCAACTGGAGAGATCCTCTGAATGACCACAACTGGCCTTGCGGCATGCGTCTGGCCCGTACTTGCAAAGACTAATATGAAACGGACACTTGCTTTCGCGGCTGTTGCACTGCTCTGCTGCTGTTGTTCAAAGACTTCTGTCCTTTCTCCGGACGGGACTGTCGAGGCTTGTTTCAAAAACTCCCAAGACGGTGGTGCTTCATTGGAAATAACCGTAGATGGAGAGAAACTGCTTGACATCGCAGAGATAGGATTATATGGTGATAACTTGGAATCTACTCTGTCTCTCAGAGGGTCTTCTACATTCAGCAAACACGAAACGCTACGCCCTGTAGTATGGCAAAAATCAGAGGTTATCAATAATGATTATAACGGCCTTCTGCTCAAGTTTAATTCGGGTAGAAAACTGGAAGTCAGAGCCTTTGACAACGGCATTGCATATAGATGGGTCGTAGAGTGCAACAACCGCTGGCAAGTTGATTCAGAAACAGCTAAATTCATCTTCGGTGGGGATGCTATGATCTGGTATCCCCACGAAGATAGTTTCTACTCTGCAAACGAACAGAAATTCTCTTTGATGACTTTGGATGAACTTGGAGCCGGAAAACTGGCCAGTTTGCCGACCCTGTTCTCCCTAGGTGATACAAAGGTACTCATCACCGAATCCGATCTGCTTGACTACGCCGGAATGTGGCTTGAGAGCGCAGACGGAGGTGTGATGAGTGCAATTTTCCCCCACTATCCTAAAACTCTTGAAAAGAGCGGTGACCGGGATGAGTTTGTAAGAGAGCGGGAGAATTATATCGCTCTATTTGACGGGAGCGTGTCTTTCCCCTGGAGAGTGATTGAAATAGCAAGAGAGGACAAGGATCTTCTGGCAAATACCTTGGTTTATCAACTTGCTACCCCGTCTCAAGGGGATTTCTCCTGGGTTAAGCCTGGCAAGGCCCAATGGGACTGGTGGAACGATTGGAATCTCACGGGAGTAGACTTTGCGCCCGGAGTAAATACTGAGACTTACCGATACTACATAGACTTTGCTTCGGCAAACGGGATTGAGTATGTAGTATTGGACGAGGGCTGGTCCCTACGGGACAGCCTGCTGAATATCAATCCCGATGTTGACGTCCCCTGGTTGATAGAATATGCTGCAGGGAAGAACGTAAAGATTGTTCTCTGGTGCACATGGTTAAGACTGGACACCTGTCTGGAGGAAGCATTTTCCCAGTTTGAACAATGGGGTGCAGCTGCTGCCAAGGTGGATTTCATGTCCAGAGACGATCAACCGATGATTCAATATTACACACGGGTGGCAGAATGTGCCGCCAAACATCACTTACTGGTGGATTTTCACGGCTGCTGCAAGCCGGCCGGCCTCTATCACACATGGCCGAATGTCATTTCCTTTGAGGGCGTATATGGCTTGGAGCAAAGCAAGGGAGATCAGAGCAAAACAATTGGACCGGATCACAATGTCATACTCCCCTTTACAAGAATGGTAGCAGGCCCGATGGATTATACGCCCGGTTCCGTACGCAACGCTCATAAAGAGCAGTGGGTGCCGGACTATCATTCTCCGATGGGCATGGGCACAAGATGCCACCATCTGGCGATGTATGTCATTTATGAAAGCCCTCTCCAGATGATGTGTGACTCCCCCAGCCACTATTTGGAAGAGCCCGAGAGTCTTGAGGCCATTAAAGCCATCCCCACCGTATGGAGGCAATCTGTACCACTCGAGTCAAAGGTTGGGGAATATGTTATGATGGCTCGGGAAGCTGAAGACGGGACCTGGTTCATTGGCGGCATGACCAACTCAGATGCAAGAAAGAAAACCATCTCCCTTGCTTTCTTGCCTGAAGGAGAGTATCTTGCAACAGAATATGCCGACGGCCCCGAATCTGACACTGATGCAAACGAATTCACCGTTAGAGAACAACTCGTGACTCGCGAGTCCTCTCTTGACATTGACATGCATTCGGAAGGCGGTTGTCTGATCATCATAAAGGAAAAGAAATGAAACGAATATTGTACACTTCATTGGCCATCCTTCTGCTGGCTGCTTGCAATGAGCAGGATTATACGAAATATGTTAATGTCTTTGCCGGAGCTGCCGATCTAGGACATTGTATGCCTTGTGCCTGTCGCTCCATGGGCATGATAAAGGTTGGCCCGGAGAGCGGAAACTGGAGTTGGGACTATACCGGCGGATATCAATACAAGGATAGCACGTTAAATGGATTCTCTCAAAACAGAATAAACGGCACCGGGTGCCCCGACCTTGGTGACTTGCTGATGTTTCCATTCTGCGGTGATTGGAATGCCCCCGAATACAAAAGTCGATTTGGAAAAGCCAATGAAAAGGGAGAGCCTGGATACTATAGTGTTTATCTGGACGATTCTCGGGTCTTTGCTGAAATGACGGCAACACCTCATGTGTCAATACAGAGATATAGGTTTGATGACCCCGCACAAGCGAATCTGATGATAGATTTCCAAAGTGGCATCGTGGGCGATGAGAATACAATGCACCATAAAATCAAAGCATGTGAGCAAAACTTCATAGATCCCTATCATATCACCGGCAATGCACGTACCGTGATGTGGGTGGACCGTTGGTATTATTATGAGATAGAATTTGATGCCCCCTACACCATTAAGGAGCAGTTACCCTTTAGGCGAGATGATGAATTGGCTCCTAGATATGTGCTGTCATTTGAGATTCCCAAGGGGAATACCCTGACTGTTAAAGCATCCATCTCACGCAACAGTATCGAAGCCGCACATAACAACATTGCTCTGGAACTTCCCGGCTGGAATCTAGATAGTCTGAGGACCGTTTCTCACGACGAATGGAATGAGATCCTCAGTCGTATTAAGGTTAAAGGAAACCGCGAGCAGAAGAATCTTTTCTACAGCTCTATGTATCGGCTGTTTGTCCATCCCGACAACGTTGGCGATGCCGGGCAGCCGGTTCGTTATTCAACCTTGTCACTCTGGGATACTTACCGTGCGGCCCATCCCCTTTACACTTTGGTCGCACCTGAACGAGTCGATGATTTTGTAAACTCCATGATAGCTCAGTTTGACGATTATGGGCAATTGCCGATATGGTCATTGTGGGGACAGGAGAACTGGTGCATGATCGGAAACCACTCCGTTCCTGTTATTGTAGATGCTTATCTCAAGGGCTTTCGGGGCTTTGATGTAGAAAAGGCGTACTATGCTATCAAGACCTCGCTTACCACGCCTCTTCCCAAATCTGACTGGACACAATATGACAAGTACGGCTATTTCCCTTTTGACATGACAGTTAACGAGAGTGTCTCCAGAACCCTTGAGTGCTGCTATGACGACTGGTGTGCCGCCCAGATGGCCAAGGCGTTGGGCAAAGAGGATGATTACAACTTCTTTATCAACCGTTCCACCTTTTACAAAAACCTGTTCGACCCTTCGACCGGCCTGATGCGCGCCAAAGACTCCGAAGGGAATTGGCGGGAACCTTTCGACGTCTTCACTCCCTCTCACGACAGCACCTGTGGAGGAGACTATACCGAAGGCAATGCTTGGCAATATACCTGGCATGTCCAACACGATGTACAAGGGCTGATTGATCTTTATGGAGGAGCCGAGCCCTTCTTAACCAAACTTGATTCACTCTTCATCCTGGAACACGAAATGACCAATGAAGGGTTTGTCAAAGACGTCAGCGGACTCATAGGGCAATACGCTCATGGCAATGAGCCCAGCCACCATGTTGCCTATCTGTACACCCTGGCAGGTAAACCCCATCGGACAGAAGAGATGGTGAGCACAATCTGCAAGACTCAATACAAAGATGGCGTTGACGGCCTTTGTGGTAATGACGATTGTGGACAGATGTCCGCTTGGTACATTTTCTCCGTTATGGGATTCTATCCTGTAAACCCTTGCGGTGGAGAATTCATACTCGGTGCTCCTCAACTGCCTGAAGCGGAATTGCAGTTGCCGGACGGAAAGACGTTCACGATTGTTGCCAAGAATTATTCTCCCAACAATATCCATGTCGACCATGTTGAATTAAACGGCGTTCGCCTTGATGCGCCAATCATTCATTACGAGGATATTATGTGTGGAGGTACCCTTACTTTCTACATGACGGAATAATATGAAAAAGCTAAACATATTCTTTATTACAGTTCTCGCCTTACTGACTCTTCTCTCTGCTTCAAACTGCAACGGGAACAACACGAATCCTGACGATCCGGATGACCCCATAGACAACCCGGATCCGGTAAAGCCACCCGTTCCGGTCATTGAAGACGGAACCGTGAAGCTTTACCCTGCTCCCACAAGTCTGCCGTCAAACGTTCAAGGAGTCAGACACAGTGTCTCTGTTGCTGGGCAAGATTGCTTTGTATATCGCACAGAAGCGACTGGCGGAGGCAAGGAGTATGGTCAAGTTTTTCCTGAATATGTATACTTTGACTTTGAAAAAGAGGGCCGTATAACAATTGATGTTACAGCCAACTACGATCTGTCTACAGTTGAAATCCTTCCATCCCGCTTCGGTATAACACCTGTTGTTTCCGGTAGGAAAATTTCATTTGAGATAAGCAAACCCGGGCAGTATTTCGTCAAAACCAATGGCGACCACACTAACGGGAATACGTCAAACTTCAATTTGTACATATTTGCCAATCCCAAGGAAACCGATATCCCGGACAAGAACGATCCCAACGTAGTCTGGTTCTCTCCTGCCGTTTATTCCCACAAAGAGTATCACCTGGAAAGCGGCAAAACCTATTATCTTGAAGGCGGTGCATTCCTGTATGGACGATTTTATGCCAACGCGGCAAGCGATATCCGTATCTGCGGACGAGGCACGCTATGTGGTGAATTCCTCACCGATATGGGCGACCCCGGTCGTACAATCTGTTTCAAGAATGGCTGTAACCATATTACCTTGGAAGGTATCAATATAATGCACGCCAAGGTTTGGCAAGTGGCTTTCTACCAATCCACAAACATCCACGTAAACAACGTCCATACTATCTCCCATGGTCAAAGTTCAGACGGTTGCGACATTACCGGATGCCAGCATGTTTTGGTTGAGAATTCTTTCTTTAGAGGGCACGATGACATTCTGGCCGTGAAATCCATCGTATGGGGAGAGGGCACGCCTATGGATTGCCAGGATGTCACTTTCAAGAATTGCGTGATATGGTCCGATTCATCGAACCCAATGACGATAGGTTACGAGACCGCACAGAATGTGAAGGATATAACATATGAAACAATTGACGTGCTTAGCATGTCAATGCCTCCTGTCTGGCAGCTTGAGGCCGTGATGGCTATCGAGCCTCACGGTATGAACGGAACTGTGGGTAATGTGGATGACGTAACATACAAAGACATCAGAGTTGATTTGTCTGTTCCACAGAATTCTCTTTTCAGATTATCTGTAGATAATGGCGGAAACATCAGGAATATCCTTTTCGAAGATATTTTCGTCAATTATAGCGGAACCCTTGGTGGACTGCTGCAGGGTAGTGGTGATTATCTGGTATCCGATGTCACTTTCCGCAACGTACGAAACAGTGATGGGGCACAGCTGTCTCTGGATAAGATCTATAAAAACGAGAAGGTTGGCAAAGTAACGCTGGAGCCCAATGTGGCAGAAAGCACCATTGTTGGTGAGACCTGGGACTATTCTACAGAATTCGGAGGATATGGCTTCAGACAGGGCACCAACAACTGGTACTATAAATGGATTGATGCCTCAGGCAATCTGAAAGATATGACTTACGGCAATGATTACAGATGGTATAAAGACGGCGAATGCTTTATCCTTATTGACCGCACTGATACACCGTCGTATGGGACCAAGTACTCCTACTGGCCCAAATGGTCAGCCGGATTGTTGTCATCATCTTCTGCAAAGGCCGCGTTGGTTTGGAAGGCACCAGCTTCAGGCAAGATATCGGTGAATATGACTGCTAGAAAGTGGCAGAATGGCGGAGACGGCGTCATTGTTAACGTATGCAAAAACACCCTGGGTCCTTTCGCTGCGCTTGGGGTAGCTTCAGATAATAATGCATTCACCACAATGCGCGAAGCAACCCGCGATGTATCAAAAGGTGACGAAATTCGCTTTATTTTCGATCCCAAGGCAAACACCTCCTGCGACTTTACCCAGATTGTCCCTGTAATAAAATACCTGGAGGTTCGGTAAATAATCCGTATCGAACAAATCATAGCCGACATCGAAACCAAAAAACTCCACTGGCATGAACTGTCGGAATAATTTGCAAATACATTATATTGTATTACATTTGCAAGCAAATGTTAGAAAATGTAATACAAAATGGCTACAATTACAGTACGTGTTGACGATCAACTGAAATCAAATTTTGATTTGCTTTGTGACATGTTTGGTCTCAGCAACAGTGCGGCGCTTAATCTTTTTATGAAAGCAGTGGTGCGCGAGCGGAGAATCCCTTTCGAAATTAAAGCTGAGTCTGATGCCGAGGCCCGCATCCGGGGCTGGGAAGCTTTTCAGCGGATGCGCGAGTCCGTTAAAAACACTGACGCAGCAGATATGACACTTGATGATATTAACAAGTTGATAAAAGAGGCGAGAGATGAGAAATCGAGTGTACGCAGTAATTGATACCAATGTGTTAGTATCGGCACTGATTGCTAAAGATCAGGAATCCTACCCCCTCAAAGTTCTGGACTACGCTTATTCCGGCAGGATTGTACCCCTTTTCAATGACGAAATCCTTGAAGAATATCAAGTTGTTTTAAAGAGGGATAAATTCAATTTGTCTGCTGAAGACATATCTCAAGCTATTTCTACATTGGCTCGACTGGGCGAGAGCGCCACGCGGATATCCATTCACGAAGATTTTTTCCCCGACGAATCAGACAGGAAGTTTTACGAAGTAATGATGAGTAGGGAGAATGCTTTTCTTATTACAGGAAACTGCAAGCATTATCCACACCAGCAGAATGTGGTGACACCAAGAGAAATGGTTGAGATACTTGGAGTCCTATAGAGGGAGGGGAAGTGACGTCTGAAAGCTAAATGACAGGGGTGAGGGCATCCGGGAACATTGTGCTTTTTAGCGGCACGCCAGCTTCACAAGCTCCGGTTAGGGGCGGGAGCATTGCGAACGTCACTAATTGAGCCCGTCAACGACGTTACAGGTGCCGGTCAGGCGCCAATCGGCAGCAGCCGATAGCGGAAGCCGGGCAGGGTTGGCCTATGTGCGAGAAAGGCTGGAGCGACGGGTCTGGGCAGCGCCCAGCAACATAGAGGCGTCGCGGCGAAAAGGAGCTTTGAGGCGGTTAAGCGCGCAGCGTCAAGAAAAGCACCGTCCCCGGATGCCCTCACCCCTTCAAGCCGGTCAAAAATTCGACAACCACATCCTCTATTTTGCACTATATTTGTTGAACCGTTTGCAAAAACATCAATACAATGATTAAACGTGTCGTCATTTCGTTATTTGCTGCATTCCTGACTCTGAGTGCCTTCGCGCAGGAAGATTTTATGTCCAATGTGCGCTTCAGCGCTGCTTCACCGGCCATTTTTGAGAAGGTAGCGGGGGCGCTGGAGCCGTATAAAGAAGAGCCCGCAGGCGAGCTGATTGTGCGCTGCGCCAAGCAGTTTCTGGGCACCGAATATGTGGCCGGCACCCTGGAAACAGAACCGGAGCAGCTCACCATCAATATGGACAAGACCGACTGCATCCTGTTTGTGGAGATGTGCCTGGCGATGGTGCAGACGGTGAAGGGCGACGAGGCCACATTCGAGAATTTCTGCCGAAACACACAGGCCCTGCGCTATAGAGGCGGGGAAGTGGACGGCTACGCCTCCCGCAACCACTACACCAGCGGCTGGATACTGCAGGGCGAAAATAACGGCATCTTCAAGGAAGTGACCAAATATCTGGGCGGCAGCCCCCTGGATCAGAAATTCAGCTTTATGAGCACCCATCCCGACTCATACAAGCAGCTGGCCGATAATCCCGGAGCCATTGTGGGCATCCTCAAGGTCGAGAAGGAACTGGAAGGCCACAACTACTGGTATCTGCCGCAGAGCCACATATCCGATCTGGCAAAAGGCATCAAAGAGGGCGACATCATCTGCTTTGTTACTCCCGTAGGCGGGCTGGACATAGGCCACGTGGCCATAGCCTGCGAGAAAAACGGCGAGATGCACTTTATCCACGCCTCCACAAAAGCGATGAAGGTGGTGATTGATTCCCAGACCATCTCCGACTATATTCTGACCCATAAATCCACCAACGGCGCAAGGGTTGTAAGACTCAACTAAAATGGTTACCTTTGTAAGTTATTCAACTTACAAATGCACAGGATTTTTCTGCCCATTTACCACTTCTTCAGGAAACACAAACCTCTGATGTGGATTCTGCTCGTGGCAACGAGCGTTTTGTTCTTGTTCTTCGGACTCAAAGTCAAATACGAAGAGGACATCTCCCGCCTGCTGCCCACCAGCAGCGTAGAGAGCGAACTGGCCTTTGGCTCCATAGGCCTAAAGGACAAGATATTCATCCAGGTCACCAGCGCCGGCGAGCGACTGGACGTCGCCACTCTGGCAGAGCGCACCGACGCCTTTATGGAGCTGCTGCAGAGCAAGGACACCGCAGGCAGATTCATAAACAATATCCTGTACCGGATGGAGACGGAGACGGCTCTGAACGGTCTGGATTTTGTGCTTGGGCATATCCCTTCTTTCATAGACACTTCTGCATATGCAGCCTTTGCCGAGGCCATAAAGCCCGACGCTATCAGCGCTCAGATGGCTCTGGATGCCGAAATCGTGCTGAACGACGAAACGGGCGACGAGACCCAGGCCGTGGGCTATGACCCGCTGAACCTGCGCGAGGCTGTGTTGGGCAACCTGCTTAGTGACGCCGCCGGCGGCTACAATATAATTGACGGCCACTTTTTCTGCCCCGACAGCACGGTAACCATCTCCTACCTGGCACCTGCCTTCAAGACTCTGGACAGCTGGGCCGCCCGCGACTTTAATAAACTGATTTCCAAAACGGTAAAGGCCTTCTGCCAGGACAATCCCGACGTAAAGATTCTTTATCACGGAGAGCCTATCGGCAGCGTGTCCAACGCCGGCCGCATACGCGCCGACCTGGTGGTCACGGTGGGCATTTCCATATTCCTGATCTTGCTGGTGCTGGGCATCTGCTTCCGCAGCAAATCCTTTGTTCTTAAGCTTTTGGGACCAATAGTCTACGGCACGGCCATGGCCCTGGCCTGCATCTACTGGATCAAGGGCGGGATGTCGCTTATGGCGCTGGGCTTTGGCGCCATTGTGCTGGGCGTGGCCATCAGCTACTGCCTGCACGTGCTGATACATCTTTTCTATGTCGGCAGCGTAGAGCAGGTGCTGCGTGAAGAATCCACTCCGGTGTTCCTGGGCGCCCTGACCACGATAGGCGCCTTCTGCAGCCTTCTTTTCACAGAGAGCGACCTGCTGCGCGACTTTGGAATGTTCGCCTCCATAGCGCTGGCGGGCAGCACCCTGTTCGTGCTGATATTCCTCCCCCACTTCCTCCCGGACAAGAAAGGCAAGACCGAAAGCGCAACTTTCAGGGCCATCGAGCGCTTCAACAGCCTGCCGATGGACCGCAACAAATGGGTGCTGGGCGTCCTCGCCGCCTTGATAATAATCGGCCTGGCCTTCTCTCAAAAGGTCAAGTTTGACAGCGACCTGCGCAACCTGGACTACAACTCGGCACAGGAGCTGGAAAGCGAGGCGCTGTTCAACGCCAAAAACAACGACGGCTTTGTGCACCAGTACTACGCCACAGTTTCTACGGTGCCCGACGAGGCGCTTGAGGCAAACGCTTCGCTGGCTTCAATTCTGGATTCGGTGAAGACTGCCGGCGGGCTGCACGACTACAGCGACCTGGTCTCCAAGGTCTTCATCACAGAAAAGACCCAGCAAGAGCGCATCCTCGCCTGGAATGCATTCTGGACGCCGGCGGTAAAGAAAAGCGTGCTGGGCAGCGTCTATTCCGAAGCCAAGAGGCAGGGCATATATCCCGAACTGTTCCAGGGTTTTGAATCGATGCTCTACACCGAATACGAACCCGCCTCCCTGCTGGAGAGCGGTGTGGTGCCCGAGAACCTGCTGAGCAACTTTTTGGAATGCAACGCCGACGGGCAGTATATGGTATTTACCGACGTCTCCATGACCCCTGAAGAGAAGGACAATGTCACATCAGAGATAGTCAAGAATCCCAAAACCTTCATTCTGGACCCCTTCTACTATTGCAAGGATATGGTGCAGCTGATTCACGACGACTTCAACATCGCCGTGTGGATTTCCGCCCTGTTCGTGCTGCTGATACTGATATTCTCTTATCGCAACATTGTGACCGCGCTGCTCAGCTTCCTGCCTATGATTGTGAGCTGGTTTGTGGTGCAGGGCTATATGGCCATCATAGGGCTGGAGTTCAACCTGATAAACATTGTGATATCGACCTTCATATTCGGCGTGGGCGTGGACTACAGTATCTTCATCACAGAAGGCCTGCTGGAGCAGGCGCGCACCGGCAGCAACAATATGCTTGGCTTCCACAAGTCGGCCATATTCTTCTCTGCAGTGATACTGCTGATTGTGACCTGCTCGCTGCTGTTTGCAAAACACCCCGCCATCCGCTCCATAGGTCTCAGCACCTTGATTGGAATGGCCTCCACCATAATGTTTTCCTACTCTATACAGCCATTCCTCTTCCGTCAGCTGATGAAGATTCCGGCATACAAAAAAAGCGTAGTGAACAAGAAACCGTATGTCTCAAAAGATAAATAGCGTATTGTTTGCCGGGATGCTGCGCAGCGGCGCCGCCTCCCTGGCCAAAGATAAAACCCTGATCAACGACCTCAACGTCTTTCCGATACCCGACGGGGATACGGGAGACAATATGTATATGACCATCAAGGCGGGCTGCGCCTCTGCCGACGGCGAGAGCGGCAGTCTGGCCGACATCGCCTCAGCCGCGGCCCAGGGAATGCTGCTGGGCGCCAGGGGCAATTCGGGCGTGATCCTTTCCCGCATCTTTTCCGGCCTGGCCAAAGGGCTTCAGAATACCGACGAAGCCGATTCGGCGGCGTTTGCTGCCGCTATGGCTTCTGCCGTGAAAGAGGCCTACGCAGCCATCCCCACCCCGGTGGAAGGCACCATAATCACGGTGCTGCGCGAAGGGGCCGAAGGCGCCAAGGGCGACACCCTGGAGAGCTATTTCGAGACCCTGCTGGCCGCTATGGACACCTCCCTGGAGCACACTCCCGACAAACTTGCGGTGCTTAAAGAGGCGGGCGTGGTGGACAGCGGCGGAGCCGGGCTTATCTGCATATTCCGCGGCATGAACGACGCCCTGTGCGGCAACGTCGCCGGTGAAGAGGCCGCACCCCAGGCCGCAGCGCCGGCACCGGCGCTGGATCTGACCAAGTTCTCTGAAGACAGCACCCTGGAGTTTGGCTACTGCACCGAATTCCTGCTGCGCCTGACCCGGGCAAAATGCGATATAGAAAACTTTGACCTGCAGGGCTTCATAGACTGGCTCCAGAGCCACGGCGAGAGCGTGGTGGCATTCCGCGAAGGGAGCATCGTGAAGGTGCACGTGCATACCTTCACCCCCGGCGAAATCCTGAACCACTGCCAGCAGTGGGGCGAATTCCTGACCCTGAAGATAGAGAATATGATGCTCCAGCATCATCAGGAGAGCAACCAGAACAACGCCAGCTTTCACCGTCCCAAAGAGAAATACGGCATTGTGACGGTGGCCTCCGGCGAGGGTCTGACAGCCGCCCTTAAAGAGTGCGGCGCCGACGTGGTGATTCCCGGCGGCCAGACAATGAACCCCTCTACACAAGATTTCATTGCGGCATTCGACTCTGTCAATGCCGACACGATACTGGTATTCCCCAACAACTCCAACATAATAATGGCGGCTCAGCAGGCAGCCGGAATCTACAAGAAGGCCGACATCCGAGTGATACCTTCGAAGAGTGTCGGAGAAGGCTACTACGGCATTGCCTCGGCCGACCGCAGCTGCGAGCCCGACGAGGTGGTGGAGGCGGTCACCTCCGCCATGGAATCGGTGACCTGCGCTATGATTTCCCGCGCCATACGCGACGCCGCCGGCAGTGAGGGCGTGGTGGTCACAGAAGGTGACTATGTGGGCTATGTCGGGAAAAACATCCTGTGCGACAACTCCGACCGGGCAAAGGCCGCCGCAGAACTCTGCGAAAAACTGGGCGCCGGCAGTCACGATGTGATGCTGGTCTTCTGGGGAGAAGCCGTCCCCGAAGAAGAGGCTTCCCGCCTGGAAGCCGGCCTTGCCGCCCGCTATCCTTCCCTTGAAATAATGTTTAACCGCGGCGACCAGCCGATATATGACTACATTTTTGTATTATGCTGACATTCTTTTCTGACACCGATTGCGACATTACCCCCAAAGAGTGCGCCGAGTATGGCATCAAAATGATTAGTATGCCCTACACAGTGGGCGACAAGGTGATACGTCCCTACGTGGATTTTGAAGAGTTTGACGCTCACGCTTTTTACGATATGCTCAGGCGCGGCACTATGCCCACCACCAGCGCGATGAGCGAAGACTTCTATGTAAAGACTTTTGAGCCCGAATTCGCCGCGGGCAATGACATACTCTACGTCCACTTCTCCGCCGCCACTTCCAATACTTTCAACATTATGGAGATGGCAGTGAACAAGTTGCTGGAAAAGTATCCCGGACGCAAGTTCACCCATATCGACACCAAGGGCATCACCGCCCTCTCATATAACATCGTGCTGGAGATTGCCGACCTTCTGAAGGCTGGCAAGACAGTGGAAGAGATTGTGGAATGGGCCACGGTCGAAGTGCCCAAGTTCCCGATGTACTTCTTTGCCGACGACCTCAAATTCTTCCGCCGCAGCGGCCGTGTGAGCGGTCTGGCGGCCACTATGGGCGGCCTTATAGGCATCCGTCCCATCATCCATCTGGACGATACCGGCACAATGGTATCCATAGGCAAGGAGACCGGCCGCGCCAAGGCCATCGCCCGCCTGGTGAACTACGTGGTGGAGCTTGGTGACGATGTTAAAGGCCACCGCGTGCTCATAGGCCACACCGACGTTCCCGAAATCGCCGCCGAGGCCGAGCGCCAGCTCAAAGAGAAGTTCGGTGACGATTTGAATGTCATAATACACAACGTGAACCCCACCATCGGCAGCCATTGCGGCCCCAACGCACTGGGCATCTGCTTCCACGCAATACACCGCTAAGCTATGATAACCGTAGAACAAGTCACCACCAAAAAGCAGCAGAAGGAGTTCATAGAGTTCCCGCTGAAGCTTTACAAGGGCAACAAGTGCTACACGCCGGCGCTCTATTCAGACGAGAA
>JAFRRR010000018.1 GCA_017428035.1 Bacteroidales bacterium
AAACAAAGGAGAAAAAAGAAAAAGATGCATTATTACGACCTTTCTATTTTATGCTTTATGTGCCTCAAGGTGCTAAAAAGGCGGTTCTCATATTAGAGCGGATCAGTAATTTGGGCATTATGACAGTTTTCAAGAACTGTAGGGCCTCTTTCATCAGGGAGTTGATCTCTTCCTGTGTGGTGAGGCATTCGATAGGGAAACCTATTGCAAGGCTGCGGTAGTCGTTCCCCTTGTAGGCAACGGCGGCACCAAAGCCGCTGTCGTCGTATTTAAGCACCGTAAAGGCCCCTTTTTGCGGCCAGAAGCCGTCGGGACTCTCTACCCAGTACCTCCAGGGGTTGGGGCCCGTAAACAGGTTGTATTTGCGTGTAGAAGAGAATTTGTAGGGACTCTGTGCGCCGCGCACCACGCCGTTGCCGCCGCCCTTGTTGCATGTCCAGTCAAGTTTCAGGATATCTTCTGTGAACTTGCGCTCGGGGGCAATATCGTTCTTGGCAGTTGCTGCGTCTATTTCAAAGTCGTAGATGCGGTCGCGGCAGTCACTGGCAATGTAGGCGCCCGATACCAGCAGGCCGCCCTTGTTCTTGGTGAATTCTGTGATGGCATCGCGCAGCGCGGCGGGGAATACGTTGTAGGATATCCGGCCGTTGCCCTTTGGCGTGCGCACCTGCTTGCCGCAAATCACGTCGCACAGGCGGTAGCGCTTTAGCGACACCTTGCCGTCCAGCACCGCCTGGCGGGACACGGAGGTGAAGCTGAGGCCGGCGTTCATAATGGCGGCGCCGTGAATCAGCGGATAGTCAAAGGTGTTGCCGGCCAGGGCCTTGTCTTCCCAGCTGCCGTAGCTGGCGCCGAAAGAAGAGGGTTCGGTGGTCAGCCAGCCGGCGCTGCGGCGAAACTCGAACTGCTCTCCGGTGAAGGCGATGTCGCGCTGATAGGCCACGCCGGCGTCTATGTGGTTCATAAAGCCGGCGAAGGTGGTGTCGCTGCTGGCAAAGGAGGCCGGGGCTGCGAGGCGGTCAAAATTGTTTACCACAATCACGTCGGGCACGGTGGCGCCGGCCACCAGTCCAGCCGAGAGAATCTCGGAGCAGAGACTTTCGCCGCCTTCGTTCACGGCCGCCACCTTGAAACTGTATATCTTGCCTGGCTCCAGCCGCATCTTGAAGGAGTTGCTCTCTGTGCGGGTGCCGTTGTCAAAACCGTCCAGGCCCGCTTCGGGCTCGCCGCGGTAGCTGCCGGCAGATGCGGAGTCGCTGATGCGGGTGTACACCATATAGCTCTTGGCCTCGGCGGTGGGCTCCAGCGGGTCATCGGTAGGCTCCCAGGTCACTGTGGCGTAGCATTTCTCTATCTCTATGGCCATAGAGTGCACCGGCAGCGGCTGCACCGCATATTCGGTGCCGTTGATCCAGGCCAGGAACTTGAGCATTCCCTTGTATACGGCGCGCGACACTATGAATTTGAATTCGGGGTCGTGGCCGTAGCGCATATCGGCAAAATTCTGGTGGGAGAGCAGCTCCAGCAGCATTGCCGGCACGTAGGGGACGCGGCTCTCGTAGTAAGATTTGTCCCAGATGCCGCGGCGGCTCCACTGAGGATTCACGGTGGCCTGTATGTCGCTCACAATCTGGCTCTGGATGATGTCGGCATATTCACGGCCAATGTTGCGGTCGCCGCCGGCAGGATATTTTTCCTTGCCGTCGCTGGTCTTGGTGTAGATGGCCAGAGTGCCCACGATGGAGTCGGAGCGGGTGATGCCGGCATCGGAATGGAAGGCCAGCGAGAGGTCCAGCGGGATTTTGTAGCCCGGCTCCTTGGGAGCGCGGGAAGAGCCGCCCAGCAGGGCGTTGACCCACAGCGCACGGCTGCGGTAGTCATCCATATAGTCGTCCACAAACTTGGTGGTGGAGTAGATGGTGTCGTTCATTCCGGCCCACTGCAACCAGGTGCGGGAGCCTTCGCACCAGCGGGGATAGCCGCTGATTTCGCTGCGCACCTCATAGTCGCGCTTGCGGGTGCGGCCGTTCTCGTCGCTTGGCCAGGGGCTGCGGGACACATTGCCCATTCCGCCGCCGAATTTCACGGCATCGGCGCTGACCACCTCGCCGTATGTGCCGGTGCAGTTGGTCAGGGTCACGCCCTGACCCTTGGCGCCGCTGCTGAAACCGAAGGTGCCAAGGTAGATCCAGGTGCCGCCGCCCATAGTCTGGTTCACGCGGAACACGGTTTTGCCGCCGTTGTGGGTCACGGTATATTCTGCGCTGGCGGTGCTTTCTGGCAGGGTCAGATAGGAGATATATACCGCATATTCGCCGTCCTGCTCTATTTCGGGCTCCCAGTGTGCCGTGGAGGCATCTTCGCTGTGGAGTTCGGTCTGAACGTAGCGGGCGCCGCCCTCCAGGAAGGGATTCTCGCCTTCGTGGTAGACGTCGCGGTTGTGGGCAAAGCCCTTGGGCTTGGCGTCGCGCCACTCCTTGTCGCCGTTGGTCTCGGTGTAGGTTCCGTCGCGGGGGCTGGTGTCGCGGTCCACAATCAGTTCAGAGCGCTGGATGTCGCGTTCGCGGGGCATCATCACCACCGCGCCGGCATTTTCCAGCATCGGCACCAGAAATGGCAGCACGAAACTCTGTGTGAAGAGGTCTTCGCAGGTCTGGAACAGGCGTGGCCGCTGCCATTTCCAGCAGGCCTTCTCCTGGTCGTAATAGTATCCGTGGCTTTGCCAGAGGGCGATGTGGCGCCCCTGAAGCCCGTCGGGGGCCTCCAGGTTGCGGGAGAGATTCTTCACCAGCGGGTAGTCGGTCCGGGCATAGCGGTTGCTCTTGACCATAGCGTCGGGGCCCATTCCGCTCTGGTATCGGCCCACCAGATTCTTTAGCGGAGTGCCGTTGGAGTAGGCTTCGAAGCTGTTTTTATAGTCGCTGTATTTGGCCGGCATCTTGCTGCGGATAATGCTGTTGACCTTTTCCAGATCTTCTTCGCGCAGCACGCGGTCGCTGATGTATCGGGTAAAGTATATCTGCAGTTTGTTGCCCTTTACGGCCACGCTCTCCACATCCAGACGGCCTTTCATAGTGCTGTTGCCCTCTATGCTCTCTACAATTTTGTCGCACATAGGGGAGAACCACGCCTTGAGTTCTTTCTTGGTCTGGGCCCAGACGCCGCCGCAACAGAGCAGCAGCGCCAGCAGTAATGCAGATATTTTTTTCATCTATATGTTGTTTCGGATAAGTTCCACGAGTTTTTCCACACCCTGTTCCTGGGGGATTCCGCGCATCACCGGTTCGGAGCCCTTGTATAGGGTCACCTTGCCGCCGCCTTCGCCCACATAGCCAAAGTCTGCGTCGGCCATTTCGCCCGGGCCGTTGACAATGCAGCCCATCACGGCGATTTTTACGCCGGCGAATTCTTTGGTCGCCTCCATAACCTCTGCCAGCAGTTTCTGGATGTTGTAGAGGGTTCGGCCGCAGCCGGGGCAGGCGATGTATTCGGGTTTGGTGAAGCGGCGCCGGCAGGCCTGCAGGAGGTCGTCCTTGAACGATTCAATCTCGGCCTGAGTCATTTCCCGGCCGCCCACGGTGGCCTTGAGGCAGAAGTCGTCTATCTTGCCGTCCAGCAGCGCCGGGCCTATCATATAGGATGCTTTTACCAGAAAATCTTCCCGGTCGGCCGCATCCACGGTAAAGCTGGTGCCGCCTTGGACCTGTTTGCCGCCCGCCAGGGCGCGGAGCTTCTGCGCCACCGGCACTTCGTTCACCGGATTTTCTGTGAGAGAGACGCGGATGGTGTCGCCGATGCCTTCCGAGAGAAGGGTGCCGATGCCCACAGCCGATTTTATGCGGCCGGTGTCGCCGGCGCCAGCCTCGGTGACGCCCAAGTGCAGGGGAAATACCATCCCCAGCTCATCTTCCATAGTGCGGCGAAGCAGCCGGTAGGCATCTGCCATAACCTTGGTGTTGCTGGCCTTGAGCGATACGGTCACGTTGTAGAATTCCCTGTCCACGCACACCTGCAGCCATTCCATCACGGCACGGACCATTCCCAGCGGGGTGTCGCCGTATTGCGAGGTTATCCGCTCGCCCAGCGAGCCGTGGTTGAGCCCTATGCGGATGGCGGTGCCCCTTTGGCGGCAGATTTCCAGCAATTCGGCAAACTTGGCCATAGCCACTGAGTGGTCCTTGGAGAAGTTGCCGGGATTAATGCGGACCTTCTCTGCCACGGTGGCGGCGGCCAGGGCTGCATCGGCATTGAAGTGGATGTCGGCCACAAGGGGAGTGGAGATGCCTTCTGCGCGGAGGCGGGCCTTGATGGCGGCCAGAGCCTCTACCTGTTTCAGGCCCTGTGTGGTGAGGCGGACAATGTCGCAGCCCGCGGCGGCCAGGGCGCGGCACTGGGCCACGCTGGCTTCTATGTCAAGGGTGTCGGTGTCGCACATAGACTGCACGGCAATGGGATGGCCGTGGCCTATGACTACGCCGCCTATGTTGCAGGAAATGTATTTCATCAGAACTTATAATAGAGGGTTCCGCTGAACATAAATATGCGGGGATATGCAAAGAACCAGTATTCGTCGCTATAGTAGTAGGTGTGGAAGTAGCTGCTCAGTCCCCACTTGTAGTCCACCGCCAGGTGGAATTCAAACGGGCCGAACATAATGCCGGCGCCGCCGCCGAAAATAAGACCGTAGTCAAAGCGGTTGTCGTCGTTGTTCCAGACGCTGTCTTCGCGGCTGTTCCATATGCGGTAGCCGGCGTACGGGCCGGCATCTATGAACAGGCGGAAGGGCTTGAGATTGGCCCTGAAATTGGCCATAAGGTCCACCTCGGCCACGGTATATTTCATATCGGGGATATATTCTGCGGTGAAGCCTTCGCGGTTCAGGCGCACTATGGCCTGGGTACCGAAGTTGTCCATCATATCCCACAGGTCGTTGTAGTAGGTGTAGACTATGCCGTAGTTGTGCAGGCAAAGGACGTTGCCGGGGAGCACGTCGGGGCTGAACTTGGCGCTGGCCAGATTCACGCCGTAGCGCACGCCTATCATATGGGTGCTGTGGAATTTTTTCACCGGCTTAAGGCTGACGTCCTGGCGGAGGACATCCTCTCCGGTGGGGAGTTCGGCGTTATAGTCGGGAATGGTGAACACCGTGTCCTGCACGGCGCCCGGCTTGCCGTCGTCCTGCGCCCGGGCCGCGATGCCCAGGGCGGTGATAAGCACTATGGTAAGTATCGCTCTTTTCATCAGTCAAACAGTGTTGTCAGGTCAATGTCCTGGATGAGTTCAATCTGATCCTTGAATTCTATCTTGGTGCTGCCGTCGGGCAGTTTGTAGAGTTTCATACGCTCTGCCTGCTTCCACTTGAGCAGGTCGCCGGTGTCGAACAGGCCGTTGTTGTTGCGGTCTTCGGTGAGGCGGATGGAATACTTGCCGTCTTGTATGTAAGGGAAGTAGTAGATGCCGTCTTTCAGGACTTCGTATTTGCGGAACACCTTCTTGCAGCCGTCGTCGGTGAGTTCTATGAGGAATCGCTTGCCGTTGGTGCCAGACAGGTTCACGGTGAGAGTGTTGAGGTTCTCTGTATTGGGGAGCTGGAACTCTTTCTTGGCGGCCTTGTTCTTGCGGTGATATACATCCCAGAAGGTCGCTTCGGGGATTATGAGCTCGTATTTGTAGCCCGGCTTGTATTCTTCTGTATTCTGCAGCAGATAGCGCAGTATGCTGGTGGTATCCTGCACAAAGGTTATCTGCGTGGTGTCGGTCTGGTTGCGGGTGTTGGTGGTGAGCAGCACTATCGAATCCAGCGTCATCTCCACTATGGGCACGGTGAATTCCAGGCTGATGCCGTCCTGCTCTACATTGGCCTCGGTGAGATTGATCTTGAGGTCGGTGAGGGTGTCGGCCTCGGCGGCCTTCTTGGCCTCTTCTGTCTTGGCCTTGGCGGCCATCTCCTTGCTGATGGCGGCGGAGATGTTCTCTGTGGTGAGGGCCAGTTTGCCGGTGGAGTCGGTCTTCATATAGGAAACGGTCATAAACAGACTGTCCTCCGGCGGATATTTGCTGGTGAGCCAGAAGTCAAAGCTGTCGCGCTGGGGAGAGTACTGCATTATGATCTCCGAAGAGTCTACGCCCAGAATTTGGAAAGAACTGAGCTCTACCTTGGGTGCGCTGAAGGTGACATAGCCCTGACGGTCGTTTTTGCGCCCCTTGTCTTTGATGTACTGCTTGCTCTGGAACTCCTTGAACACCGCCAGCTCTACCTGCCCCTGGCGGGCGAGGCATTCCAGGGTGTCTTTCATATTGAAGCTCAAAAGCTCGTATATTGAGTCGCGCATCACCGTCATAGGGGTGATGGTGGTATCCCTGAAGCCGATTTTCTCTTCGCCAATCTGGTAGAGATAGTCGTTGCTTTCGTCGGTGCAGGCGAATATCCAGTAGGGCTGGGCCTTGATATTGCGGATAGAAAAAAAGCCCCAGTCGTCGGTGCGGCCTATCGCGTCGGGCAGGTCCAGCATCACCGAAGAGTCGCGGCGCTGGCTGTAGAGCGACACGATGGCCTTTTTCACGGGCGTCAGGTTCTCGGCGTCTACCACGGTGCCGCAGATGTACATAGAGTCCAGGGTGTCGCCGGTGGAGAAGGCATACACAAACTTGGGGGCGATGTTGCCCTCGTTGTTGTCGGCCAGCCCCTGGCCAAAGTCTATGGTATAGGTGGTGTTGGGCTTGAGGGTGTCCTGGAAGGTGACCACAATCTCCTTGCCCTTTACCTTGGTCTTGGGTTTTTTCTTGTGGGGCGGGGAGAGAAGTATGGCCGCCTGGTCCTTGACCACGGTGTATTCGTTGAATTTGACGCTGACCTTGCCGTCTGTCAGGGGGAACATAGTGTCTCCCCATACGGGTTTGACCCCTACTATCACGGGCGGGATGGTGTCTTTGGGGCCGCCGGTGGGGGATGCCTTGGTGTTGGCGCAGGAGTGGGACAGGGCGCAGCAGAGGGCCGTCGCCACTATCATCAGAGCCATTATTAGTGTATTTCTGTTCATCTATTCTATATCTACCCTGGATACTTTTTCTATGCCGTTTATCTTGGCAAAGGATTCAATTATATTGTCTATGTCGGCGCGGTCGTGAACGTAGAGGTCTATGTATCCCTCAAATATTTCGTCGTGCGCCTCAATGGAGATTTTACGCAGGTTTATGCCCAGCTTGTTGCTAAGCTGGTTGGTGATTTCGTGCAGGATGCCCATACGGTCAATTCCGGTGAGCGAGATGCGGGCCAGGTAGGACATCATAAAGTGCTTGCTCCAGCGCACACCCACTATCCGGTTGCCTTCGGTGGCGGCCAGGTTGGTGTACACCGGGCAGCTGGTCTTGTGTATTGTGATCACGTCGTCGTCGCCAATCACGCCGCCCACATTGTCGCCGGGGATGGGGTGGCAGCAGCCCGAGGTGTGGAAGGCGACCTCCTTGCCCTTGAGCCGCTCTTTAAGTTTGCCGGAGTTGCTTTCCAGCAGCTTGAACCCCCACATCTGCACGTTGCGCTGCGGGGCGTTGGTCTTGAGCACGGTGTCCAGGTCAGAGAGATCTATGAGGCCGATGCCTATCTTGTTGTAGAGGTCTTCCTTGCCGCCGGTAATCTTGTAGGAGTCCACCAGCTTGCGTATCACGCGGGTCTGCATCTGGATGTTGCGCTTGGCCAGCTCTTCGCGCAGCATCTTCATACCGCGGGAGACATTGTCCTTGCTCATATCCTTCAGGGCCTCTATCACGGCACTGCGGGCCGACGAGGTCTTGAGAAACTCCAGCCATTCGCGCTTTACCTTGGCCGATTCGGAGGTGATGATTTCTACCTGGTCGCCGCCGCGCAGCACGGTGGACAGGGTCACCAGTTTCATATTGACCTTGGCGGCAATGGCGTGGCAGCCTATCTGGCTGTGGACGTTGAATGCGAAATCCAGCGCGGTGGAGCCTTTGGGAAGGCGGCGCGACTCGCCGGTGGGGGTGAAGACATAGATTTCGCTGGTGAGCAGCTCCTGATGGACGTCGTCCAGGAACTGGAGGGCGTTGGCATCGGGGTTTTCGAGGATATCCTGCACGTATTTGAGCCAGCGGTCCATGCTGGAGTCGCCCTCTCCCACAATCTCGCCCTGCTTGTAGCTCCAGTGGGCGGCAACGCCGCGCTCTGCAATGGAGTTCATCCGTTCAGAACGGATCTGGACCTCGATCCACATTCCCTGGTACATCACCGTCACGTGCAGCGATTCGTAGCCGTTCACCTTGGGCTCGCTGACCCAGTCGCGCACCCGGTTGGGGTTGTAGTGGTAGCGGCCGGTGATCTGCGAGAACAAGTGCCAGCACTGCTCGCGCTCAGAGAAGTCGCCGCGGGGCTCGAACACAATTCGCACCGCATAGATGTCGAATATCTGTTCAAAGGGGATGTTCTTGGTCTGCATCTTGCGCCAGATGGAGTAGGGGCTCTTGAGGCGCTTTATGATGCGGGCGCGGATGCCGCTGTTTTCAATAATCTGCTCTACCTCGCCCACGAAATTCTCTATGGCGCCCCCCTTGGTGGCCATCATCTGCTGTAGCTCGCCCTCTATGCGCTTGTATTCCTCAGATTCGTTGTACTGCATCCACACATCTTCCATCTCGCTCTTGATGTTGTACAGACCCAGCCTGTGGGCCAGCGGGATAAAGATGTACATTGTCTCGCTCAGAATCTTTTCCCGTTTGTATTCGGGCATATACTGTATGGTGCGCACGTTGTGCAGGCGGTCGGCCAGTTTTATGAGCACTATGCGGGCGTCGTCGTTCAGGGTGAGCAGAATCCTCTTGAAATTCTCTGCCTGGAGGCTGCGGGTGGGTTTGTCCTTCAGGCTGTCGTTGTCCAGGGCGGTCTTGATTTTGGTGAGGCCCTCTACCAGAGAGGCGATTTTCTCTCCGAATACCTGGCGGATGTCGTCGGCGGTATACTGGGTGTCCTCTACCACATCGTGCAGCAGGGCGGCGCATATGGACTTGCACCCC
Source organism: Bacteroidales bacterium (assembly GCA_017428035.1). Taxonomy (GTDB): domain Bacteria; phylum Bacteroidota; class Bacteroidia; order Bacteroidales; family UBA932; genus Equibacterium. The sequence continues at coordinate 9,025 of JAFRRR010000018.1, forward strand.
AGGCCTATCTCCTGCACCACAATCTTGGCCACGGCAATGGGGTGGAGTATATAGGGCTCGCCGCTGCGGCGACGCACGTTGCGGTGGGCCTCGTTGGCAAACTCAAACGCCTTGAGCACCAGGTCGTACTGCTCCTGGTCGGCGCACCGCTTCAGGGCCGCCAGACGCAGGGCCTCGAACTCCCGCCTGATTATCAGGTCGTCTTCTGCTGTAAAGGTGCTGCTGCTCATTGTTTGTCCTTTTCTTTTACTTTACGTTCCGATACGGTCTTGCGGCGCTGATCAATACGTTTCTGGCGGCGTTCCCGATGCCGGTTGAAGAGCTCGTCCTTTTCAGGGTCAAAATCGTCCACGTGTTCGTATGAATATGTCAGGTACACGCCAAAAAGTATTATCTGCCAACTGTAGTTGAGCCATATCATCATCAGGGGGATGGCGGCAAATGCGCCGTAGACGCCGTTCATACGGGTCACCATCATCTGTGTCTCAAGGTAGATGTACTGCAGCAATACAAATGCCAAAGCGGTCCAGATGGCCGCCTTCACGCAGTCGCGGAAGCGGACCTTGACGTGCGGGATGAATTTGTACATCAGCGAGAACACCAGCAGCGCGGCGCCGTAGAATATAAGCCAGTAGCTGCGCGATGCAAAAAACTCGATTACCTTGTATTTGCTAAGTTCGCTTATTACGGAGGTGTAGTAGCCGGCGCCGTAGAGGAAAATCAGCAGCAAAAACGGAATCAGAATCAGGATCAGCAGATAGATGCCCAGGCTCTTGAAAAAGTTGCGGCTGCGCTTCACGTTCCAGATGTGGTTGAAAGTATCTTCTATGCTTAACATCAGCCAGATCACAATCCAGATGAAGGTCAGAAAACTCACGATTCCGAACAGGCCCTTGCGCGTCTGGCCCACCACATTCAGGCTCCAGCCCAGCACCATATCGGCAATGTGTTTGTTGTCGCCCAGGTAGGGCTGTATCATCTCTATCAGCTGCTTGTCCAGGCCAAAACTCCAGGAAACGAACAGCACTATGGCCACCAGGGGCACCAGTGACATAGCGGAATAGAAACTCAGAAATACCGATTCGCGGCCTATCCGGCCGGTGAAATAGCGCGAGGCGGTGAGGGTCGCCACCTGGATGCGGTGGATCACCTTCTCGCTGAAACGCTGCGGTTTGGAGAAGTCGAGACGCCACATATCGTAGGTCAGGAACTCTATCAGGTTCTTGACCGTCTCCACCACTTTGGAGATGAACTCCTTTATCTCTTTCGCGGCGCTCATTTTCCTATCAATTGGTAAAACGTCTCTTCGTCAATTATCTCAACGCCCAGCTGGCCCGCCTTCTTGACCTTGCTCTCGCCCGGCTTGTCGCCGGCCAGCAGGTAGGTGGTCTTGCCGCTGACGCTGCCGGGGCAGGTGCCGCCGTGTGCCTCTATCATAGCCTTGAGGTCTTCCCGGGAAATGGAGAAGACGCCCGAGACCACTATGGATTTGCCTTCCAGTGCGTTGGAGAGCTTTTCGCGGGCCACCGCCTGCATTTGCAGGCCGGAGGCGCGCAGCTTCTCTACCAGCTGCCGGTTGCTCTCCTGACGGAACCAGTCGGCAATTGAGGCAGCCACGATGGGGCCGATGTCCTCTGTCTGGGCCAGCTGCTCTTCAGATGCAGCGGCCAGGCTGTCTATGCCGGGGAAGGATTTGGCCAGCGTCTTGGCGGTGGTTTTGCCCACGTGGCGGATGCCCAGGGCGTAGAGGACACGCTCGTAGGGGACGCCCTTGCTGCGCTCTACGCTGCCCAGGAAGTTCTCGCAGGATTTTTCCTGCCAGCCTTCCAGCGCCATCAGCTGCTCTTTGGTGAGTATGTAAAGGTCGTTGAAATCGTGTATGTAGCCCAGATTGTAGAGCTGGTCTATGGTGGCGTCGCCCGCCAGGTTGTCCATAGCGTCGCGGCTCACAAAGTGTACGAAGGCCGCCTTGATCTGGGTGGGGCATCCGGTGCGGTTGGGGCAGTAGTGGCGGGCTTCGTCGGTGTCCCTGACCAGCGGGGTGCCGCAGTCGGGGCAGACCTCGGGCCACTGTGGCTTAAGGGCGCCGGCGGGACGCTTTGCAAGCTCTACCGCGGTGATCTTGGGGATGATTTCTCCGCCCTTCTCTACATAGACCCAGTCTCCGATGTGGATGTCCAGCAGGTCCATCTGGTCTTTATTGTGCAGGGATGCCCGCTTTACTATGGTGCCGGAGAGCGGCACGGGTTCCAGATTGGCCACGGGGGTGACGGCGCCGGTGCGGCCCACCTGATAGTCTACGCTTAGCAGCGGGGTCAGCGCCTGTTCGGGCTTGAACTTGTATGCCGTGGCCCAGCGGGGGCTTTTGGCTGTGAAACCCAGCTGGCGCTGCCTCTGCAGGTCGTTGACCTTGATCACCACGCCGTCGGTGGCGTAGGGGAGGCTCTTGCGCCTGGTGTCCCAGAAATCTATGTATTCCACAACGGCCTCTGCGCCGCAGAGTATCTTTGAGTGTTCGCTGGTGGGAAGTCCCCAGCTGGCGGCAGCGGCAATTGCCTCGCCGTGGGTTGCGAAGGGGAGATTCTCTCCCAGCAGATGATACAGCACGCAGTCCAGGCCGCGGCCGGCCACCTGGGCGCTGCTCTGCAGCTTGAGGCTGCCGCTGGCGGCGTTGCGCGGGTTGGCAAATGGCTGCTCCCCAATCTCTTCCTTCTCTGCGTTAAGGGCTTCGAAGGCGCTCCAGGGCATAAAAATCTCGCCGCGGATTTCAAACTCGCGGGGCCAGAAGCCCGGTTTCAACTGCCGGGGGATGGACTTTATGGTGAGGACGTTGTCAATCACATTGTCGCCCTTGACGCCGTCGCCGCGGGTCACAGCCTGCTTCAGGATGCCGTCTACATAGGTCAGGCATATGGCCACGCCGTCAAACTTGAGTTCGCAGGAGTATTCGGTGCTGCCGTATTCCGCCTCTATCTTGCTGCAGAAGGCCAGCATATCTTCCCGGCTGTAGGTGTTGCCAAGCGAGAGCATCGGGTACTTGTGCTCTATCTGCTCAAACTTGGTGCGCTGGGCCGGCCCTTTCTGCTCCGGAAAAGCTTCGCTCTGGCTCGCTTTTGAATTTAGGCGATGCTCGCCTTCGCGAACTTTTCCTTCGCTGGACGGGCCGGAGCTTTGCGCCGGGCTGCCCGCGATATCACTGCCCACGTGCTGGGTGGGGGAGTCGGGGCGCGCCAGGTCGGGATACATCGCCTCAAGAGCCTGGAGCTCCTGCATCTTGAGGTCGAACTCAAAATCGGTAATCACCGGAGCATTGAGCACATAATAGTTGTAATTATGCCGCTCAAGCTCTGCAGAAAGCGCCTCTATACGCTCTTTAGCCGCCGATTTTGAGATTTTTGCCATACTATAAGAAATATAACTTGCAAATATACTTAAAAAACGGTTTTTTTCTAACTTTGCAGCACGCAATACATTATTCACAGATATATGAAAGATTCTATCATCATCCTTTGCGGTGGCGGCCCTGCTCCGGGTATGAACACCGTCGTTTGCTCAGTAGCAAAAACATTCCTCTCCAATGGTTATCGCGTAATTGGCCTGCACGGCGGTTACAGCGGTCTTTTCAGCAAGAATCCCCGCACAGAAGACCTGGATTTCTTCAAGGCTGACGCATATTTCAACCGCGGCGGTTCTTATCTGCAGATGAGCCGTTTCAAACCCACCGACGAGGATTTTGAGAAGAACTTTAACCTGGCCCTTTTCCAGGAGAATAACATCAAGCTTCTGGTCACCGTGGGCGGCGACGATACCGCTTCTACAGCAAACCGCATCGCCAAGTTCCTCTCTGCAAAGAACTATCCCATAAAGAACATCCACGTTCCCAAGACCATAGACAATGACCTGCCGCTTCCCGGCAACGCTCCCACCTTTGGCTTCAACAGTGCAAAGGACGAGGGCGCACACATTGCCCGCACCGTATACGAGGATGCCCGCACTTCCGGCAACTGGCTGCTTATCAGCGCTATGGGCCGTTCTGCCGGCCACCTGGCACTGGGCATCGGCGAGGCCACTCACTGCCCTATGACCATCATCCCTGAGATGTTCAACAAGACCTCCATCAACCTGGACAAGATTGTGAAACTGGCCATCTCCGCCATCCTGAAGCGCAAACTCCTGGGCATCGGCTACGGCACCGTGGTTGTTGCAGAGGGCGTGTTCCACGACCTGGATCCTCAGGAAATCAAGAATGCCGGCGTCACTATGACATACGACGAACACGGCCACCCCGAGCTTGGCAAGATCAGCAAGGCAGTCCTGTTCAACGACATCCTGGACAAGGAGTTCAAGAAAATCGGCCTCAAGATCAAGACCCGTCCCGTGGAGATAGGCTACGACGTCCGCTGCCAGGATCCTATCGGCTATGACCTGACTTACTGCACCGAGCTGGCTATGGGCGCATACGAGCTCTTTGCAAACGGCGAGACCGGCTGTATGGTGTATGTAGATGCCAACGGCGAGGCTCATCCTCTCTATCTGAAAGACCTGCAGCAGGCAGACGGCAAGATTCCGCCGCGCCGCGTTGCAATAGACGGTGGCACCGCGCAGAACTACTTCAACCACATCTGCCACTACATCACCCCCGCCGACTATGAGGCTGCCAAGAAGTTTGTCCCCAACCCCGAGGAGTACGACTTCAAGAAGATCTTGAACTGGTAATTCCGGATTTTTATACAGAAAAGCCCCGCAATTTTTTTTCTGCGGGGCTTTCTGTTTTTAAGGCAGTGTGATGATCATAGGGTAACAGTCAAAATAGCCGTAGCCCTTGATGTAGTAGAATGGATAGAGGCTCAGCGTCTTGCTGTCCAGCCAGCTGTTGGAAAAGCCGGAGCAGTCCGCTTCAAGATGTTCTTTCCGCTCGGGCGGATTGACGCCGTAGACTACGTATGTCTTCTGGAAATACATACCGTTTGCAAACTCGTCAAAACGTATCTCGCCGTTTGGCTTGACCTCTATCTGTATATATTCAGAAGGAGTGGTGTACCATCCGTTCTTCACATAATCTTCTGCCACGAGGCCTTCGTCAAAGGGGTGCATCACGCGATAGATTTCGCCCTCGCGCGCCTTGAGGATCTCTACGTCGTAGGTCTCATAGAAAAGGAATTCGTCGTAGAAAGTCCCTGTCCCCAGGGAGTCGAAGGTGAGGCGGCGGTTCACGGTCACCATAGTGGTAGAATAGCCGCCAGGCGTTATGGGCGAATCTATGCTGAGCCTGAAGCTGTATTTCTCTGTCATCCCAAAGTCGTCAAGGCTGGAGTAGCCCACCTGGACATATCCGGTGCGGGCATCGTCCAGAAACATCACGCGGGTCGTGGCCAGACGGAACCGTCCCTCGGGGTCGGCAGCCACATAGCTTTTTGTCTCGGGGTCGTAGAATTCGCACTTGATATTGGCCATATCCTCTGCACCGGCAGCCCTGAAAACGGGGATGCGAAGGATATTGTCGTCGGCAGGTTCGGTCTCCATATTCAGCACCAGCGCTGCAAAAGAGAAGCCGGGCGCACTGTCCAGAACCGGCCCCAGAACCTGCTTGTCACAGCCGGCGAACAGCGGCAGCGCAAGCGCTACAATCAAAAATATGATATTCTTTCTCATCGCTTAATTCACATAGGGATTCTGATCCTGGGCTTCGATATACGGGTTGATGTCTATCTCGGTCTGGGGAATGAGCAAAATGCTTTCTATGTAGTCAGAAGGGAAGGCCTGATATTCTGCATAGCGCGACAGCAGGTCGGAGTGGTTGGAGGCCTGGCCGTTTACTGTCCACGATCTGGTCCAGTTCTGGCCCAGGCGGTGGATGTCATAGATTCGGCCAGCTTCTCCCCACAACTCTATGCGGCGCTGCAGTATGATCTCGTCCATAAGGGTCTCCGGCTCGTCGCAGCTGGAGGGACGCAGCTGGTTGGAGTCCGCCATAAGGGCAAGCCGCTCTGCATAATGAGGGTCGCGTTCGCCGCCCAGGGCAGAAATCGCGTCTCTGGCCTCCTGGTAGCGGCCGGCGTGGCACAGTGCCTCTGCCTTGATCAGGCAGGCCTCTTCCATCCTCATAAAGATATAATCTCCCGCAAGGGCGGTCTGGTTCTTCCACTGGAACTTATGCTGGTTGTAGTTGATGTTGGCGCCATAGCCCCAGGCAGAGGCGGGGATGCCGATGTCGCCGTTCCACCAGCCTTTGCGGATGTCGCTGTCGGGGATGTGTGCGTATAGCCAGTTGCTGATGCATTTGGGACTTTCTGCGGCATAGTAGACATCGGTGCAGGCGTCCATATTGGAGAAGAACGAGCCGTATACGTTTGACTGGGAAGAGATAATCTCCATTCCCCAGAGAACGTCGGCACTGGTCACATCGTTAAAGGGAGTGGAGCCGGTGGTCCAGCTGTCGGGAGAATACTTGCCTTTGACCACGGTAGCCTCGCTTTGGGAGAGGATGTGGCAGCCGGGCTTTGACAGGGCTATATCGGCCGCTTCTATGGCCGTGTCCCAATCGTTCATCACCAGTGCAATCCGGCCCTTGAGCAGGTTCACAGCATATTTGTCAAGATGGGAAATGTGGTCCTGTTCCAGGCCGGAGGCCTCCAGATGGAGCAGCGACTGCTCTATATCGCCAATGATAAGGTCATATACCTGCTGCACGGTTCCTCGGCCCTTGGCTTCGCTGGAAGAGGTCGTGGCGACAGTGTAGACCGGCACGCCCGGGCTGCCTTGGTGACCTATGTAGGTCTGCTGGTAAGACTGTATCAGCATAAAATAGCAGAAGGCACGTATGGCGTAGGCCTGGCCTATGATGCCGTCGCGCACGGCAGTGTCGCCCGTTGCAGTTTCTTCTGCGGCAAGAATCGCGTTGGCGTTGTTTATCAGTTCGTAGAAATAAGACCAGACAAAATAGCAGCGCTGGATTTTGCTGGCATAGCGCTCACGCACGCCGTAGCTGTAGTCGTTCCAGAACCACCCAGGTCCCTTGGCCGTCTGCACCATATCTTCGCCCATAAGGTCGGCGGCGAGGAATATGGCCATATTGCCGAAGGTCTGGTGGGTGTTGGCCGTGAGATAATCTATGCGGTTGTACATAGATGCATAGATGCCGTCCAGAGCCACCTTCATTCCGTCGGTGGTCTCAAGCATAGCCAGTGAGGATTCTGTGGTGGGTTCCGTGTCCATCATCTTGGAGCAGGAGGCCATAAGCAGGAGCGCCGTTGTGTATAGTATTATCTTTTTCATTGTCGTGTCTCCTTATAAACTTATGTCAACTCCAAAAGTAAGGCTGCGCACCGGCACATAAGAGAATCCGGTGGAGCCGCTGAAACTCTGCTGGGGGTTCATTCCGTCCAGATGGGTAAAGGTCCACATATTGTCAAGCGAAATGTAGGCCTTGCAGCGGTTCAGCACAGAATTCCTGAGGATGGACGAAAAGTCGTAGCCCAGTGTGATGTTCTTTA
>JAFRRR010000019.1 GCA_017428035.1 Bacteroidales bacterium
AGGAACAGGGCGAACACGGCAATCATTGTGTAGTAGCCAAAGCGCTCGCCGGTATTTGCCAGCGCCAGGGCAAACAAACCTTTTGGTTGATTTTTAAACATAGTTATACTGGTTATTCGTTATTTCTTGGGAGCGTTTTCCAGAACCTTGACCACAAAGTCCCAGAACTTGCCCACGGAGGCGACGTTCACGCGCTCGTCGGGCGAGTGGGGAGAGCACAGGGTCGGGCCTATGGAGACCATATCCAGACCCTTGTAGGTGGCACCTATGATGCCGCACTCCAGGCCGGCGTGGATGGCCATAACCTTGGGCTCCTTGCCGTACATATCTTTGTAGACCTTTTTCATTGTGGCCAGGATGGGCGATTTCATATCGGGTTGCCATCCGGAGTAGCCGCCGCTCATTTTCACGCTGGCGCCGGCAAGCTCCATAACGCTGCGCATACTCTCTGCCAGATAGTTCTTGGCGCTGTCCACGCTGCTCCGCAGCAGGCAGTCGATGTCTATGGTGCGGCCGTTGGAGCGGACCATTGCCAGGTTGTTGGAGGTCTCTACCAGGCCGGGGACATCGGCGCTCATACGGGCCACATTGTTGGGGCAGGCCATAACCGCCTTGACCATCCTCAGGGCCACGCCGCCACGCATAACGCGCACCGGAGCGTGCGGCTCTGCAAACATCTGCACGCCAGCATCCACGGTGCCGATTTCGTTTTTGACAGCATCAAAGGTAAAGGAGAGAATCTCGTTGAAGTCGTCTACCTTGTCTTCGGGAACAGCCACCACTGCAACGCATTCGCGGGGAATGGCATTGCGCAGGTTACCGCCGGCAATGCTTGCCAGACGGCCGTCTATATCGCGCAGCACGGGCAGCAGCACGCGGGCCATAGCCTTGTTGGCATTGCCGCGACCTTCGTTGATCTCCATACCGGAGTGGCCGCCGCGGAGACCTTTGACGGTGATTTTGAAGAACTTCAAGCCCTTGGGAGCGGGTTCGGTGCGGTAGGGGAAGCTGAAGTGGGCATCCAGACCGCCGGCGCATCCCACATAAATCTCACCCTCGGTCTCGGAGTCAAGGTTGAGCAGGATATCGCCCTTGAGCTTGCCCGGCTCAAGGCCAAAGGCACCGGTCATACCGGTCTCTTCGTCTATTGTGAACAGCGCCTCTATGGGGCCGTGCTTCAGATCTTTTGCTTCAAGGATAGCCATTGCGGTGGCCACACCCATACCGTCGTCGGCGCCAAGGGTCGTGCCGCGGGCCTTTACCCACTTCTCGCCGTCAATCTCATATTCATACGCCTCTACGGGATCTTTCTCCCAGTCGTGCGGAGTGTCGGCGTTGTTCTGGGGAACCATATCCAGATGGCCCTGAAGGATGATGCCCTTGCGGTCTTCCATCCCCTTGGTGGCGGGTTTGCGGATAATGATGTTGCCCAACTTGTCACGATAAGTCTCCAGACCAAGGTCGCGGCCAAACTTTTCTGCGAATTCCACCGCCTTGTGCTCTTTCTTTGAAGGACGGGGAATCTGGGTCAGAGCGTAGAAGTTTTTCCACACTCTTTCTGGTTGTAACTTAGCAATACTCATATCTTATGGTTATTTGATCGGGAATACCAGCGTTTCGCCCAGCTGATAAATGGGGATGCGGGTCTGCAGCAGCATATTGGCGCCGTCCATAACACGGGCGGTGGCGGTGCGGGGCACGCGGTAGAAGATGCCGTCGCCGCGGCCGTCACTGCCGCCGGCAGCCAGATCGTCCAACTCGAGGTCCAGGACTATGGGGCGGCCGCTGAGGTCGCTCTCGGGCAGAAGGCCCTCGGTCTCGGAGAGGCGGAATGCCACATATTTCTGCTCTTTGCGGTCGGAGCGGGGCACTACGTCAAAATTCATTGTCTGGACCGATTCCACGGTGGTGCCGTAGAACAGGCTCATATACTCCTCTTCCATACGGAGAAGCTCTTCTATGGCGGCGGCCATAGCCTCGCCGCTGTAGGTTGCATCGGTATCGCCGGTCACGATGGCCATACGCATATTGCGGAGCTTGAATATCGTGGCAGCGGTCTCGGCGGCCTTTTTCTCTGCAGACTTCTCTACCACCTGGCTCTGTGAAACAGCCACCCTCTCATAGCCCTTGGCAGTCTTTACAGTCTTGTAGAGGGTTGTGGTGGCGGTGGAGAGATTGTCACCGGCATCCTTGCCGGCAAAACGGTCGTTCCCGGCCAGGGAGGGGAAGCGCCAGAGCTCTTCTTTGCCCGTATAGCTGTCAGAAGCCACCACCAGGCCCTGCGAGCAGAGCGTCATAAAGTCGGCAGACTTGCCTTTGAGGTTCACGGCATAGCGCACCGTGGGGTCAGCCTCAAGATAAGGGACCAGCTTGATGGACTTCAGATAATAATTCACTTCGTTGGAAGTCTTGGCCTCGCTGCCCATATACTTCTTTGCATAGGCGGCATAGGGGCCGGCAATGAAATCTTCCCTTACGGCATCTACCTGGAAAGTGATGGATGTCACGGGCAGGGAATAAACCACGCTGCCGGAGGGAGCGCTTTTCCCGGCCTTCAGGATCTGTGCCGGAGCTGCTGCGGAAACGGTGAGCAGCAATGCGGCAAACAACAGTGTCAAAGTGTGTTTCATATCTTGTAATTTAATATATTCTTCCATCTTCTGTGGCTCCAGAGCCAGTTTTCGTTGCGGGAGAGGATGTCCTTTTCCAGCAGAGCAGAATAGGCCTGTGTAATCTCTCCCTCCCGGCAAAGCGAAGCGTCGGAACAAATTTGCGAAATTTTAATGACATATTCACCTCTTCTTACCCGGTCCAGGTAAACATATAGCACCGGAAGATGCAATTTGCGTGCTACAGACTCGCCGCCAAAGGCCCATTCGGTGTCCAGTCCCAGAAATTTGGTGGTTTTGGACACTCCTCCGTAGGGATACTGGTCGCTTATGAAGAAGTACATCCGCCTGCGGCCACGGTTCTGCAGCATATAGCGCAGTACCTTGTGAGACGGCACAAGGCCTCCCTCTTTGGGGAGCCTGACGCGGCGAAGTATCAGGAACAGCTGCTCCGACAGTTTGCTGTGCAGCGTCTGGTAGGCCACCGTCATATCGTCGCTGGAAAAGGCGGGGTCCTGCATATAATACGGCACGTCGCTGGCCAGCTCCCAGTTGCCGGTGTGGGCCAGCAGCACCATCACCGAGGGGGATGTGCGATAGGCCTCGTTCATAACCTTTTCGCCCTCTGGGTCAACCCTGTAGAAACCTTTGCGAGCGATGTGCCTGCCGCTGCGGGTCATTGACCACACCATCTCGCATATTACATCGGCCAGGTACTCATAGTAATCCGCTGCTATTTTTGCGCGGGCGGCGGCATCAGCTTCGGGCAGCGCCGCCTTAAGGTTGATGTCTATCACCTTGCGGCGGTATTTCAGCACCCGCTGCAGCAGAAAACGGATAATATCGGAAAAAAAGTAGTGTACCCGCAGCGGCAGCAGCGAGAGCAGATATAGCGGAGCCGCTATGATCCAGGCGAGTACCCTGTACATATTATTCGTTGAACAGCGGGGCCGCGCGGTCCTTGTCAGAAAGTATCACCTCATCATCTTCCAGCATCCATTTTACACCCAGGGTGGGATCATTCCAGCGGATGGAGCCTTCAAAGCCGGGAGCATAGTAGCTGTCGCACTTGTATTGGAACACGGTGTCATCTTCCAGCACGGCATAGCCGTGGGCAAAACCACGCGGGATATAGAGCATCCGATGATTCTCTGCAGAGAGCTCTACGGAGATGTATTTGCCGTATGTGGGAGAGCCTTCGCGGATATCCACCGCCACATCCTGCACCCTGCCGCGCACCACCCGGACCAGTTTGGCCTGGGCATGGTCGCCCTTCTGGAAATGCAGGCCGCGAAGCACCCCGCGGCGGGCCGACCAACTCTCATTGTCCTGCACAAAATCCGCGTCGGCCACATTGGCCTTGAAATCGTCTTCACGGAAGCATTCAAAAAAGTAGCCCCGCTCGTCACCGAACACCAGCGGTTCCAGTATCACAGGGCCGTCTATCTCTGTCTTTATGTAGTTCATAGATTACAAATTTAAGCAAATGATTCCCTTTACGCAACAATCAGCCCCAATTCTGAAGGCGGCTTGTAAAGAGGATGCTCCTCGGGCAACAACCCGGCCAACCCGAAATTCGCAGCGGCGGGGGAAGGGCGGCCGGGATGCGTTTGGGGGCGATGGACGGCCGCTGTGCGCCGATTTTGCCCCGCAGCGGCGGCGCACCCGCCCCAAAGCCACTTCTACCCCACACCCACGGCCGCTGCGAAAGTTGGGTTGAACATTTTACCAAGAAAATGCTTGCCCGCACATTTCTTTTTAATACCTTCGCAGACAGAGCAGCCATAAGAGGCGGCGGATAAGAAGATGAAGATTAATCCAAAACTGCTCGAGGAGATCATATCGGATCTCGGTCTCAACGTCCAGTTCGTTAAGGGTGAGAACAAAGTCATAAGGAATTGCTGGCATTTCTGCACAGACGGGAATGCTGTGGATGCGATGTTCTATGACGAGGCCGACTTTGTGGCGGGAATGAACCGCATTTATGTCACGGTCAAGGGATACAGAGTGGTAATTCTTGCCTTTATTATAATGGACACTCACGTGCACTTTATCCTTTACGGAGAGTATGACGAGTGCAACCGTTTTATGCACGAGTATATCCGCCGAACCTCCTGGTATATCTCCACCAGACACAAAGAGACGAAGAAACTGGACAAAGTTCCTTTGAGCTGTCAAAAAGTTGATACTGACGCCTATTTGAAGACAGTGATATGCTACACGATAAAGAACGCGCCTTCCGGCGGTATCGGTTTTAACGCCTGGAATTACCCATGGGGTAGCGGAGCCCTGTATTTCCAAAAGGCAGGGTACTGGACCTCTCCGGCGTGGATGAGCGAGGGCCAAATTACACACGCGGGCGACACCAGCCGCGCCTTGGCAAATTGGGACGGCCGCCAGGCGAATGCCCCGTCTGGGGAGAGCGATACCCGAAGGCTTAGCGAGGGCTCCGGTCTTGCAAACGGATATAACCCAACGCGCGGCACAGTGAAGGACAGGCAAAAGATTCTCCGGACTAGGGACCCCGAGCTGCTGGACGCCCCGATGATAGGAGACCTTGTATACCCGGGCGAATATGTTGCATATGAGATAGTTGAAAAAGTCTTCCGCACCTGCAAAAGTCTGAACTACTTCCTTTGTAAGACAAAAGAAGATGATGTAGACGGGCGCGGCGGCTCCCTGTCTCACCTCTCCGTTCCAATACAGGAGATGAGACAACACAAAAACGAACTCTGCCGGGAGTTATTTGGCGCAAGCAGCATAAAGGGGCTTGATACCCGCCAGCGGGTTCTGCTCGCACGCACCCTCCACTCCCGCTATAACAGTTCTCCCAAGCAAATCATCCGCCTGTGCGGACTGGTTTATAATGAGGCCAAGGGACTGATCTAGCAAAAGTTTGTACCTTTGTTTTATGTTTAAGGTTAGCGATCCGGTTTCTACAGCCCCGGCTGTATTTGCAACAGAACTCCAGCGGCAGGTCTACGAGACCTTTGCCAGGCTGGGCATCCCGTTTGAGAGAGTTGACACCGACCCCGGCCTCACTATGGACGACTGCCGCCATATCGATGCCAAGATAGGGGTTCGCATTGTCAAAACCCTGTTCCTGTGCAACCGTCAGCAAACCGATTTCTATCTATATGTTACCACAGACGACAAACCGTTTGTGACTCGTGATTTCTGCTCGTCGCTGGGCATTGCAAGGGTTTCCTTTGCTCCGGCCGACAAACTTTGGGAGCTGACCGGTGTCGAAGTAGGGGCGACGACCATCCTGAGTGCCGTCCTGCCGCAAAGTTCCGGCGTCAGACTTATTATGGATGCTGGCGTTGCTGCCAGCGAATGGTTTGCCTGCACCGACGGCACCCCTACCTGCTTCGTAAAGATTTCCACGCAGGACTTGCTTAAGACATTGATTCCCGCCACCGGGCACGACATTACCATCATTTAGCAAATCTGCTCAGGGAGAAGCCCCCGGCCGGAATCAATGTGCCGATCGGAGGCGGTATTTCCAAGCTTGGCATCAACCTCAATGCCGACGGCCTGCGGGATTACCTCTTCTGGCGTAAATCGAGCGGCCGGTGACATCATCGGACCTGGCGTCAATCGGGGTGTCGGAGGCATTTCCCGCCAACCTCGGCCTTTTCCCGCCAACCCAAAATTCGCAGCGGCGGGGGAAGAGCGACCGGGGTGCGTTTGGGGGCAGTTGGCGGCCGCTGTGCGCCGATTTTGCCCCGCAGCGGCGGAGCCCCCGCCCTAGAGCCACTTCTGCCCCACACCCACGGCCGCTGCGAATTTCGGGTTGAGAGATAATATGAGTCGGATGCAAAAATAGGGTTGAGGGAACACTTGAGTATGTTGCGCATTTAGGGTTGCGAGTAAAACCTGGGCCGGTGCAGTGTCGGGAATTATGATTACCTTCGCAGAGAAAGTGTTTTATAGATATGAGTGCTATCAAGACTGTTGCGGTGTATCTCGGGTCGCGGCCGGGAAATGATCCCAAGTTCGTGCAAAATGCGCGCGGGCTGGGGCGGCTTTTGGCAGAGAACCATATCGATATCGTTTACGGCGGGGCGTCGGTGGGCACAATGAAGGCCCTGGCCGACGGTGCATTGGATGCGGGCGGCAAGGTCGTGGGCGTGTTCCCGACCGGATTCAAGGGGAAGAAAGATAATGCAGCGGCCGGCATCGAGGTTGGCCCGAAAGGCCTGGCTCTCTCGCAGTTGATCGAGGTACGCGACCTGCCTGAGCGCATCGCCACTATGGAGCGTCTCTCCGACGCGATGATATTCCTGCCTGGCAGTTTCGGCACTATGGTGGAGGCTTTCAACTGGATGGAAAAATGGCAGTTGGGCTGGGGGCAGAAACCCGCCTTCATACTGAACACCGACGGCTACTACGACGGCCTACTGGCGCAGTTCAAGACAATAATCGCCGCCGGCTTTATGGACGGTGACGATATGCAATTCCTGACCGTCTGCCCCACCCCGGAGACACTTGTCAATACCTTATTATCCAAAATGTAATTAACTTTGTATTTACTATGAAAGCAAAGAAATTAATAATATTCCTGCTGCTGGCCTACATCCCTATGATGATTGTGGGGCTGGTGATTCACAATCACGCCGGCGGGATAGACACCACTTCCGCTACTTCAGGCGCCATATTTGCATTTTTGTTCAGCGCCGGATCTATGCTTATCCCGCTGCTGGCTGTGATATTCACCCAGCTGATTTTCAAGGAGAAAGTCTTTGACGGCTGCGGCCTTTCGCTGCGATTCAACCGCTGGTGGTGGATAGGCTGGCTGCTACTGCCGGTTATAGCTCTGGCCACCCTGGGCGTGAGTCTGCTGATGCCCGGCGAGGCGCTTGCCACAGAAAGCGAGGTCGTTAAGCAGGCTTCCGCACAGATGGGCGGCGCCGGACTCTGGGGCTTTATAGCCTTGAGCACCTTCAGCGGAATGCTTGCCGGAGCCACCATCAATTCCTTTTTTGCCTTTGGAGAAGAGGTCGCCTGGCGCGGCTTCCTGTATAAGGAATTCAAGGGCCGCAAATTCCTCACCGTGGCACTGATAATAGGCGTCATCTGGGGTTTCTGGCACTTCCCGCTGATACTCAACGGCCACAATTACCCCCAGCACCCCGTTCTGGGCGTGTTCCTGATGGTGTTGATGTGCATCCTGCTGACGCCCATCCTGATGTATTTCCGCAAAAAGTCGGGCAGCGTGATTGTGCCGGCCGTGATGCACGGCACCTTCAACGCCGTGATAGGCATCAGCAACATCCTGGTGGAACCAGCCAACGACCTTCTGGTGGGCGGTCCCGGCCTGGCCGGATTCATTGTGCTGCTGCTCACTAATTTATGTTTATTCCTCTACGACCACTGCTGCAGCCGGGAGGATATTTATCTATCTAATTTATAATGCAGAACTCTACTCCTACTGAAGAAGACAAACGCTTTATGCGGGAGGCCATAAGGCTGGCCACCGAGAGCGTAGGCAAAGGCGGCGGCCCGTTTGGCGCCGTAATAGTTAAAGACGGCGAAATTGTGGCCGGCGCTTCCAACAGCGTCACCATAGACAATGACCCCACGGCGCACGCCGAGGTCAATGCCATACGCGCCGCCTGCCGCAAGCTGGGCACTTTTGACCTTTCTGGCTGCTCTATATACACCTCCTGCGAACCCTGCCCTATGTGCCTGGGTGCCATATACTGGGCTAAACTCGACAGGATTTTCTACGGCAACAACCGCAAGGACGCCGCTGACATAAGCTTTGCCGACAATTTTATCTACGAAGAGCTGGACAAGCCTATGGAAACGCGCTGCGTGCCCATCACTCCTCTGCTCCGCGACGAGGCGCTGCATACTTTCCGCTACTGGGTAGATAAATCCGATAAAATAGAGTATTGATTTGGCAAGCATTTCCAAAACCAACGCGGCAAGGCTGCTGGAAGCTGCAGGGGTGCAGTTTGAGCTGGTTCCCTACGAAGTGGACGAGAGCAATCTGGCGGCGGACCACGTCGCCGCCCAACTGGGCGAACCGGTGGAGCAGGTGTTCAAGACGCTGGTGCTGCGCGGAGACCGCAACGGGCTGTTTGTGTGCGTGATGCCGGGCGATATGGAGGTCGACCTCAAGGTGGCTGCCAAAATCTCCGGCAACAAGTCCTGCGCAATGCTCCATGTCAAGGAGCTACTGCCAGAGACCGGCTACATCCGGGGCGGCTGCTCCCCCATCGGGATGAAAAAGCCCCTTCCCACGTTCATCTACGAGTCGGCACTGCTATACGACCACATTTACGTCAGCGCCGGCATCCGCGGTCTTCAGATAAAAATCAACCCCGAAGACCTCATCCGTTTCGTAGGCGCCGATATCTATCCGATATAGTTCCGATTCAGCTTGTGAAAGCAGAATATCTTTATTAACAAATCTGCGGTTTGCGCGTCTTATAGGTATGAAACGGTTTTTATTGACACTCGGCATCCTGCTTCCAATGATGGCGGGAGCCACAGGAATCAGGGACTACATTTCCCGACAGCAGATTAAGTTATTGATTTCGGAATGCAGGCACTACGAAGGTGCGGAGGTTGTCCAGATGGGTCCACTAGGTACCGGGGCACTGAAAGGTGCCATCCGCCTCGCCGCGATTTCGGATCCTGATGCCAGAGACATCTTGAAGTTGATAAAAGGCATAAACGGGATATCGGTTTTCGACTTCAGCGGATGCTGTGAAGAGGACAAAAACGATATCACCTACAGGCTAGAAGGAATACTTGGCAAGGCGGAAGTGCTGATGGAAGCTAAAGAAGGTAGCGATAGATTCTCCCTGTTCGGGGTCGTGGACGACAACTCGCAGGAGCTGAACGATTTGGTGATGTATGCTCCCAACGACTGCGCACTGATTTGCCTGTTCGGCTCAATACCGGCAGATAAGGCTGTACATATAATAGACAATGACTGAAAGGCGTTTTCATAGCGAATATCTGTCCCTTGCCGAGACTCTCTATAAGGTGGCCTATTACATTCTGGAGTCGGAGGACGAGGCAGAAGATGCCGTCCAGGAACTCTACCTGAAACTCTGGGAGTCACGCAAAAGCTTGGATGGAATCCGCCAGCCCAAGGCTTACTGCATCAGGATGCTGAAAAACCTTTGCATAGACCGCATCCGCAGTGCCGTGCATCTTGCGTTCACCGAGAATCTGCCGGAGAGTCCTGCACCCCGGAGCCAGGACGATGATTTTGACGCCCGCCGCCGTCTGGACAAAGTTCTTAAGGCGGTCAAGGCGCTCCCTGAGAGGCAGAAGCAGGTTCTTCTGATGCGCACCGTAGAGGGTCTTTCCTATGAAGAGATGAGCGCCCGCACCGGAATGAACAATGCAACCCTGCGAGTGACCCTTTCGCAAGCAAGGACAAAACTAAAATCGATGATATGAAAAAGATCAATGACATAGAGAATCTGGAGATCGAAGCCCTTGAAGCGGCGGCGATCCAAGAGTCCGTGCCGGTTCCTGAAGGGATGAAAGGCCGTATAGAAGAGGCTCTGGCGGCAAAGACCGTTGCCGATTCAGCGGTTCCTGAACACGACCCAGAAGAAAAACGGCCCGCATTCAAGCCATCCGGCAAAAAACTTATGCGGTGGATTCCGTATGTCGGCATTGCGGCTGCCATTATAGTGGTGGTGCTGGCCATCAACAAGAAGGATTCGGAGCCCCTTGATACGTTCGACGACCCCGCCGTGGCGTACGCGCAGGTAGAGGAGATCTTCAAGCAGATTTCCGACAATATGGCCAGAGGAATGGATATGACTTCAAACAACAAAGAATAACAGGAAAAATGAAAAAGATAATAACCATTGCAGTACTTCTGCTCACTTTTATATGCGCCTCCGCGCAGAACGGCAAGAGCATCTACCAGAAATATTCCGAAGTTGAGGGCGTCAGCGCGGTGTATATCTCCCCCGCCATGTTCCGCATTATGGGCAAACTCCCCGACCTGAATGTCGAGGGAGAGAATGTCAACCTTGCTCCGGTAATCAAAACGCTCACAGGTCTTTATATGATAAATACCGGCAGCGGGCAGGTCAGCGCAAAGATGATGAAGGATGTGGATCGCTTCATCTCCTCCGGTCACTACGAACTGCTTATGGAGGCCAAGGAAAGCGGCGAAATTATGCGGATGTACACCGTCGGCACAGAAGAGATAGTGGACAGTTTCGTGATGATTGCCGATGACAAAAGCGAAACGACATTCATCTGCCTGGACGGAAAGATGAACCGGGCAGAGTTGGAGAAGGTTTTGGCGGAAAAGATGGAGGAATAACATCCATTTATCCGATATAATTTCTATATTTGTGGGAAATTTCTAACTTTTCCTACAAATTATGCAAGAAAACGACGGCAAGTACATCTTCGGAGTGGTGAAGGTGGGAGACAAAGGGCAAATAGTGATTCCGCGCGACGCCCGCAATATCTATGACATAAAACCCGGCGACGCACTGCTTGTGCTGGGCGACCAGAAGGGAATAGCGCTGGTCAAGACAGAGATTTTCCAGAGCGCGATAGACCAGGTGATGGAGGGCATCTCAAAATGAGAAAGCACTGGATTGACAATCTGCGCTGGGTCACCGTGCTCCTGGTGCTGCTCTATCACGTCTTCTATTTCTATAACAACAAGGGAGTCTTTGGCGGCATAGGCGGCTTTGGGGAATACCCCGCCTGCCCTCAGTATCAGGACGTGATTATGTACATTCTGTATCCGTGGTTTATGCCGCTGTTGTTCATTCTGGCCGGCATCAGCTCAAGATATGCACTTCAGAAACAATCGGCTCGCGAGTGGTTCCGCTCCCGCACCCGTAAACTGCTGGTACCGGGCACCATCGGTCTGTTTGTATTCCAGTGGATTGTCGGCTATTTCAACACGGCCGTGGCTTCTGCCGCAAATGGTTCTTCTGTATTGCCACAGGGCGTGCCGGGTTTCGTAAAATACTTTGCCTGGTCCATCAGCGGCACCGGTCCGCTCTGGTTCATACAGGTGCTCTGGCTGCTGTGCATAGTGCTGCTGATAGTGCGCGCACTGGACAGAAAGGACAAGTTCTACAATCTGTGCGGGAAAGCCAATATAGTGGTAATCATACTGCTGGGCATCCTGTTCTGGGCAGGAGAGCTGACCCTGATCAGAAATCCCCGCCCCGAATCGCCCGACGGCCTGCTGAACCTTTACAAGCCAATCTTTTATATGGTGCCGTTCCTGCTGGGATACTTTGTGTTTTCTCACGAGGCGGTTCAGGAAAAAGTGGCCAAGGCGTGGATTCCCCTGCTGGCAGCCGCAGTTGTGGCGGGTACAGTGCTCATTATCACCACTTTCGGCCGTGACAACACCTCTCCTGAATATCTTCAGCAGCCGCTCAACTGCATCTACGGATGGCTGGCCTGCCTGGGCCTGATGGGGTGGTTTGCAGCCCGCTTCAACACCACCGGCCGCTTTGCCGGCTATATGACCTGCAGCAGTTACGGCATCTATATAGTCCACTATCTGGTGATTGCCAGCCTAGGCTATATGATGAAGACCTACACCCAGCTGCCGCCGGCGGCGATGTATGTGATACTGGCCGTGGCTGTCTTTGCCCTCTCTCCCCTGCTCTACGAAATCCTGCACCGCATCCCGCTGATCCGCTGGTGCGTCTTCGGGGAGAAGGGCAAACGCAAATAGGCTAGCGACCGCGCAGGGCGTAGACTCCACGGGCAATCCAGACTATAACCGCAGAGAGAATCCAGCGGGAGAAGAGGATTACCCACCAGACACCGCCGGCAAGGGAAAATAGAATCAGATCTTCAAGATTACTGTGTGAGACCCCCACGTGCAGGTTTACGAGATCGATGTCGCGCTGCGAAAGCTTTCCGCTTTCGGCCTCCTTCATCATTGCGGCGCCGCCGTAGGCCAGGCCAATTATATTGGCAACCACCCAGAAAAAGGCGCAGTTGGTGGGCAAGCCGAACACTTTCATCACGGGCGAGAGGGCGCGCGACATAGGCTCCACTGCGCCGGAGTCGGCAATAATCTGCTGCAGGATATTCAGGGTGAAGATGATGCAGGTCATCTTGAGCGCCAGCTTCAGCATCCCCACCAGCCAGGCCAGGAACTGTGTCCAGAAGGGGTCGGCACTGGCGGCAGCGGAGGCCTCAGACTGGGCGGCGGCACCCCATTCGGGCAGCACCAGATTGAGTATAAAGCCCATAGCTATAGAGGATATGGTGCGCACCACAATCATCATTATGGCACTGGTGCCGGTCTTTTTCTGCACCGCAACCTCTATGGGCATATTGTGGGCGCAGAGGGCCATCACCGCCAGGATGGTCATCTCGCGAACGTTCAGCCCCATAGTTACACCTGCCGCGATGGCGCTGTAGCAATTCACAAAGTAGCCCGACACCCACGCCAGCGAGGCGGCTCCGGGCAGGCCAAAGTGCTTGAAAAGCGGCTCCAGATATACCGACAGCCATTGCAGCACCCCGAAATACTTGAGAAGGAATATGGCAAAAGAGACGCCTGCAGTGACTTCTATCATCCACAGGCATATCTTGGCGGCGGCGGGAAGCGCCGTCTTTACCGAGCCCTTTAGTGTCTCAAGTTTCATAGGGCGCGAAGATAGCTATTTGTGCCTTATGGCCAGCTCTTCTTCTAGATCTTTTATACTGAAACCCATCTGTTCGCAGAGCACCAGCAGGTGGTAAACCAGGTCGCCGGCCTCGTACAGGAAGCGCTCTTTGTTGCCGTCGATAGCCTCTATCACAGTCTCCACGGCCTCTTCGCCTACCTTCTGGGCTATTTTGTTGACGCCCTTGGTAAAGAGGTGGGTGGTGTAGCTGCCCTCCGGCATATCGCGGTGGCGCTGCTGGATGCAGGCTTGCAGTGTACCTAAAAAGCCCTCGTTCTCGCGGGTGTCAAAGCAGGCGGTGGTGCCGCGGTGGCAGGTCGGTCCGTCGGGATGAGCCTTGACGAGCAGGGTGTCGGCATCGCAGTCGGCAAACATATCCACCACGTGCAAAAAGTTGCCGCTGGTTTCGCCCTTGGTCCAAAGCGTCTGGCGGGTGCGGGAAAAGAAGGTCACAAGCTGCGTGTCCAGCGTCTTGTTAAAGGCCTCTTCGTTCATATAGCCCAGCATCAGCACCTTGAGGGTGTCGGCATCTTGAATAATGACGGGCAGCAGGCCGTCGGCGCACTTCTCTAATTTGAAATCACTGAATTTCATAATCTTACAGGTATATTTTGTTTTCTTAATTCTTGTTTTAGGACGGGGATGGGTATCTCTCCGCTGTGGAAAATGGAGGCGGCCAGGGCGGCGTCGGCTTTCCCGGCAGTGAGCACATCGGCGATGTGCTGTATGCAACCCGCTCCGCCAGAAGCGATTATAGGTATGGAAAGCGCATCGGCCAGAGCGGCGTAGGTCTCGCACGGATAGCCGTCGCGGGTGCCGTCGTGGTCCATAGAGGTAAACAGCAGCTCCCCTGCCCCGCGGTTTTGGGCTTCGAGTGCCCAGCTGAACAGCTCGCGGTCTGTGGCGGTGCGCCCGCCGTGGGTGGTGGCCATCCAGCGGCCGCTGACCACTCGCGCATCTATCGCTATCACAACGAATTGGCTGCCGTACTTGCCGGCTATGGCGTCTATCAGGCCGGGGTTGTATATGGCGGCGGTGTTTACGCTGATTTTGTCGGCACCGGCATCCAGCAGGCGCGCCGCATCGTCCAGTGTGGAGATGCCGCCGCCCACGGTGAACGGGATGTTGATTTTCTCTGCCACGCGGCTCACCAGGTCGCAGAAGGTCTTGCGGCCCTCCACAGAGGCGCTGATGTCCAGGTAGACCAGTTCGTCGGCCCCTTCTGCCGCATAGCGCGCCCCAAGGTCCACGGCATCGCCCACATCGCGAAGGCCCACAAAGTGAACCCCCTTTACGGTGCGGCCGTCCTTGACGTCCAGGCAGGGTATTATGCGTTATGCAACCATCGCTCGATATCCTTTAATGAGATGCGGTTTTCATATATAGCCTTGCCGATAACCACGCGGCGAAGACCTTCTTCGTTAAGCCTTTCTATGTCTGCCATAGAGCTGATTCCGCCCGACACGGTGAAATCGATGGCCGGGTAGCGGCCCTGCAGAGAGGTGTAAAGGTCAAAGGCCGGCCCCTGCAGCATTCCGTCGCGGGAAATGTCGGTGCAGATAATCTGCGTCACGGCGGGGAAACGGGCTATCAGATCGTCTATCGTCAGGTCCATATCTTCCTGCCAGCCGCTCACCGAGACCTTTCCATCGCGAAGATCTGCGCCCAAAATCATCTTTTCGGGGCCATAGGCCAGCAGCCACTCGCTGAAAACTTCGGGCTGCCGGGCGGCGATGCTGCCGGCAATGGCGTAGGTCGCCCCGCGGTCAAAGGCTGCGCGCAGGGCATCGTCGCTCTTGATGCCGCCGCCAAACTCTATTTCCAGGCCGGTGCGGGTCGCAATCTGCTCCAGGGTGGCCAGATTCTGGGGGCCGCCAGCCTTGGCGCCGTCCAGGTCCACCAGGTGCAGACGCTTTACGCCGGCATCCTCATAGGCGCGGGCCATATCCAGCGGCTGCGCATCATAAACCTTCTGCCGGTGGTAATCGCCCTTGGAAAGGCGCACGCATCGGCCTTCTATGATATCTATGGCAGGAATTATCTGGATCATATGCTCAGGAAATTCTTAAGGATGGTCTCGCCCACCGGGCCACTCTTTTCCGGGTGGAACTGGCAGGCAAAAAAGTTGTCTCGTGACAGCGCGGCGCTGAAAGTGACGCCGTGGGTGGCTGTGGCTATGGTGTCGGCGCAGATTTCGGGATAGTACGAGTGGACAAAGTAGACGTACGGGCCCTCGTCCAGTCCGGCGAAAAGCGGCGATGAGAGAACCCTCGACTTCGCTCCGGATGACAGGGAGGGTTCCTGCAGGCTGTTCCAGCCCATATGCGGAACCTTCTCGGTGGCTGTCTCAATGAAGCGGCGCACCTCGGCTGGGAAGATGCCCATACAGCGGACGTCGCCCTCTTCGCTGCCGGCGCACATCAGCTGGGCGCCTACGCAAATGCCCAGCACGGGCTGCGTCAGGGTCGGAATGACCTCTGCCAGGCCGCAGCTCTGCAGCGCCTTCATGGCGGTGGAGGCCTCCCCCACGCCCGGCAAAATCACCTTGTCGGCAGCGCGCAGCCTGGCGGCGTCGGAAGTGAGAATCACATCTTGCGCACCCACGCGCGAGAGCGCATTCACCACCGAACGGATATTCCCGGCATCATAATCTACAATCGCGATCATAACAGGCCTTTGCTTGTAGGTATTTCGTAGTCGAACGGGTTGCAGGCCACGGCCTGGCGCAGAGTGCGGGCAAACGCCTTGAACACCCCTTCTGCCAGGTGGTGGTTGTTCTCGCCACGGGCGCGGATGTGCAGGTTGCACTGCATAGCCTCGCACAGCGACTTGAAAAAGTGGCGGAACATCTCGGTGGGAGTGTCGCCCACATATTCGCGGGTAAAGGGAACCTCCCAGCCAAAATCGATGCGGCCGCCGAGGTCCAGGAGCACCATAGCCTCGCACTCGTCCATAGGGAGGGCAAAGCCGTAGCGGGCAATGCCGCGCTTGTCGCCCAAAGCCTGCTTCAGGGCCTCTCCAAGGCAGATGGCCACATCTTCCATAGTGTGGTGCTCGTCTACCTTGAGGTCGCCCTTGGCCTCTATCTGCAGGCCGATGCCGCTGTGGTGCGCAATCTGGTCCAGCATATGGTCAAAGAAATTCAGGCCGGTGGAAATGCCGCTCTGCAGACAGCCGTCCAGATCCACCGTGACCTTGATCTGCGTCTCGCGGGTGTTGCGCTCTATTGTGGCGCAGCGCACTCCGCGGCGCAGGAACCCGGCAATCTCACCCCAGGACTTAGCCTGGAGGATATCTGGCTGATTATTAGCTGTTTGTGAAATATCACTCCTATCCAAACACTGGTAGCGATTATCAACATCTTGTTGTGTATCAAGGACTTGACCTCCAGCCAATCTGAGCAGTATAGCCTTGCACCCGAGGTTTGCCGCAAGAGCGGCGTCGGTGGCGCGGTCGCCAATCACATAGCTGGCAGAGAGATCGTACTCGCCGGAGAGATATTTGCCGAACATCCCGGTGCCGGGCTTGCGGGTGGGCAGATTGTCGGCGGGGAAGCTGCGGTCTATGAGGATATCGTCAAACACGACACCCTCGCCCTCCAGCGTCTTCAGCATCAGATTCTGCGGCCCTATGAAATCTTCGTAGGGGAAGGAATCGGTGCCCAGGCCGTCCTGATTGCTGGCCAGAACCAGTTCATAGCCCAGATTCACAAGGCTTTTGAGGCCCGAGATAGCCCCGGGGATGAACTCGAACTTCTCAAACGAATCCACCTGCTCACTAGGCATCGGCTCCACCAGTATGGTGCCATCGCGGTCTATGAAGAGTGCTTTCTTAAGACTCATAGCTGTATATTATTTTTTCCATTTTCTCATTCTCGGCAGGCGTGCCCACTGTAATGCGCAGGCAACCCTCGCAAAGGGCCACGGTGCTGCGGTCGCGCACAATCACCCCCTGCTGCAGCAGCGCATTGTACAGGCCGCGCGGGTCGTTGACCTTGATCAGCAGGAAGTTGGCATCGGAAGGATATATCTTTTGGATGCAGCGTGCCTTCGGAAGCGCCTCCAGCAGACGGTCGCGTTCGGCCTTGATTTGCGCCACCTGCGGCGAAACATCGCCCTCAAGGCACTTCAGCGCCAGGGAAATGGTGTCGGTGCCGATATTGTAGGGATATTTCACCTGCTTGAAGATAGAAACGATATAAGGACCGGTTATTGCCAGACCTATGCGCAACCCGGCCATTCCATAGGCCTTGGAGAGGGTCTGCAGCACAATCAGGTTGGGATATTTGTCCAGAAGCGACACCACGCTCTTTTCTGAAGAGAAATCTATGTATGCCTCGTCCACCACCAGGATGCCTTCAAACGCTGCGGCCAGACGCTCTATGTCACTGATTGCAAAGGCGTTGCCCGTGGGGTTGTTGGGAGAGCATATGAACATCAGGCGGGTGGCGGCATCGGCCGCAGAGAGCAGCTTCTCTACCGGCAGGGCAAAGGTCTCGGGCTCCAGGAGCACCATACGGCGCTCTATATTGTTGATGTCGGCGCAGACGCTGTACATACCGTAGCTGGGGGCCATTATCACGGCGTTGTCGCGGCCCGGCTCGCAGAACACTCGGTAGCAGAGGTCAATGGCCTCGTCGCTGCCGTTGCCCAGAAACAGCCTCTCGGGGGCAATGCCCTTCAGCGCCGCCACCTTGCCGCGCAGCTGCTCTTTGAGCGACGTGGAGGGGTAGCGGTTGATGCCGTTGTCGTAGGGGTTCTCGTTGGCATCCAGCAAGATACCAAGCGAGCCCTTGTACTCGTCACGCGCGGTGGAGTATGGCTGCAGCGCCGCTATGTTGGCGCGGACTAACTTACTGATGTCTTTCATTTTGCCAGACGGATTTTAACGGCGGCGGCGTGGGCGTCCAGGCCCTCTGCCCCGGCCATTTTGATTATTGTGTCGCCAAGGCTCTCCAGACCCTCGCGCGTAAGTTCTTGATATGTAATGGAGTGCATAAAGCTGTCCAGGCCTATGCCGCTGAAGGCGCGGGCGAGGCCCATAGTGGGCAGCGTGTGGTTGGTGCCGGAGGCATAGTCGCCGGCGCTTTCGGGCGAATAATTGCCTATGAACACGCTGCCGGCGGCGGTTATCTGCTCTGCCACATCCCAAGGGTTGCGCATAGATATGATGAGGTGTTCGGCCGCATATGCATTGGCAAAAGCGATAGCCGGCGATGTGCCCTCGGCTTGCTTCGGGCAAGCTTTGCTCCGGCTCGCTTTTGAATGTAGGCGATGCTCGCCTTCGCAAACTTGCCCTTCGACAGCAGCCTCGGGCTCAGCTGTAAATACCACGATACGGCTGTTCTCCAACGCTTTCTCTGCGATGTCTTTGCGGGGGAGCAGGGCCAGCTGGTGGGCGACTTCGGCCTCTACATCGGCGGCGAACGCCTCGCTGCCGCACACCAGCATCGCCTGGCTGTCGCCTCCGTGCTCTGCCTGTGAAAGCAGGTCACTGGCCACAAAGCGGGCATCTGCACTGTCGTCTGCCATCACCATTACCTCAGAAGGGCCGGCGGGCATATCTATGGCCACGCCGCGGGCCGACACCATCTGCTTGGCCTTGGTCACATAGCGGTTGCCGGGGCCAAAGATTTTGCTCACGGGGGCAATGGTTTCGGTGCCGAAAGCCATAGCGGCTATGGCCTGCGCCCCGCCCAGCGAATAGATGGTGTCCACGCCACAGAAATCGGCGGCGTAGAGCACTGCAGGGGCAATTTTGCCGTCGCGGCCGGCTGGGGTGCAAAGCACTATCTCGCGGCATCCGGCAATCTTGGCCGGGATGGCCAGCATCAGCAGTGTAGAAAACAGGGGGGCGCTGCCACCGGGGATGTAGAGCCCCACGCGGTCTATGGGCCGGCTGCGGCGCACGCAGCGCACACCTGCAGTGGTCTCTACCTCAACCTTTTGCGGCATTTGGGCCGAATGAAAGGCGCGGATGTTGGCCGCCGCCTGGGCTATGGCCTCCTTAAGGTCAGCGTCGACCTGGGCCGAAGCCGCTGCTATCTGCTCCCGGGAAACCAGGAAGGGATTGTTCCCTACGCCCTCCGCTTGCTGCGGGCAAGCTTCGCAAATTTGCCCTTCTCGAAACGCTACGGGCGAAAGGTCGCGGCCTTCAACTTCGCGGGTGATATCCGCAAGGGCGGCATCGCCACCGGCCTCCACGCGGGAGAGGATGGCGCGCACGCGTTCCTCTATCACGGCATCATCTGCCACGGCCCTGGTGCACAAGGCCTTCCACTGCTGCGGCGAAGGATTTACAATGATTTCCATCAGTCTATGACTTTATCCAGGTGCAACACCAGAATACCTTCGGCGCCCAACTCTTTCAGGCGCTCTATCTTGTCCCACAACTCACTCTCGCGCACCACGCTGTGCAGCGAGCACCACCCATCCGCAGCCAGCGGCATCACGGTGGGGCTGCGCATTGCCGGCAGTATCTTCACGGCCTCTTCCAACTTGGCGGTGGGGATATTCATAAGGATATATTTCTTGCCGCCGCTCTCCATCACTGCGTCAAAGCGGAACAGCATCTTGTCCAGGATTTCCTGCTTCTCGGGCTCCAGATTCTCGCGGGCCACCAGCACCGCCTCGCTGTAGAGCACGGTCTCCACCTCTTTAAGGCCGTTGGAAACCAGCGTGCCGCCGGAAGAAACGATGTCGAAAATGGCGTCGGCAAGGCCGGCGGCGGGAGATATCTCCACCGAGCCCATTATCTTCTGTATCTGGGCATTGACGTTGTTTGCCTTAAGCCAGCGGGAGAGGATTTCGGGATAAGAAGTGGCTATGCGCTTGCTGGAGAAGAACTGCGGACCGGTGTATTCCTGCTCTTTGGGAATGGCCAGCGAAAGGCGGCACGCCCCGAAGCCCATCTTGCGCACCACTCGGACCTTGGCGCCGGTCTCTTCTACCTCGTTGAGGCCCACGATGCCCAGGTCGGCACTCCCCTGCTCTACCACGCCGGGGATATCGTCGTCTCGCAGATAAAGCACCTCCAGCGGAAAACCGGCCGCACGTGCCAGGAATTTGCGTTTGACCTCGTCTATCTTGATGCCTGCCTCGCGCATCAGCGCCAGAGAATCTTCGCTCAGGCGTCCTTTAGATTGTATTGCTATCCGAATCATAGTGTTATAATTTTCAATTAAAAAAAGACTTGCGCGGTAAAAGTCCGGGCAAGTCTTCTATTTTGCTTTCAAATTTGCACACACTCACCTAGACCTCTTGAAAAAAGAGATGATGGTGATGAGTATGTACAAACGAAAAAACCATTTCTATTACTATTTCGCCCACAAAGTTATAATTAATTTTTTAATTACAAATCGTAAGCGACAATTTTTACAGGACCCAGCAATCCGGAGGGCTGCAGAGGGCTGTCGGCCGTCCAGGGATTGACGGTCATCCACACCTTGCGGTCCTTCTCGGGCAGGCGCATATCGCCTATTATGCGGTTCTGCCAGTTGTTAACCACCTCAACCTCAACGGTGTTGATGCCCTTCTTGAGGCCGTCGGTGATATTCACGCGGTAGGGAGAAGTCCAGGCGCCGCCCATATATTTGCCGTTG
The DNA here is from genome assembly GCA_017428035.1 of Bacteroidales bacterium. GTDB lineage: Bacteria > Bacteroidota > Bacteroidia > Bacteroidales > UBA932 > Equibacterium. Next base: position 20,856 of record JAFRRR010000019.1, read on the forward strand.
ACCTTGACCTTGGCCATAACCATCACATTGCCCAGATCTATATAAATATCGGTGTCGGGCAATTTGTCCAATTCAAATTGGTTGCGGTACTGAGCCGCACCGGAATAATATTTAATGGCATCGTCGCCGGCAGTGGCCCAGTCGAACAGTACATCCACGTTGATCTTGCCCTCGGGGCCGCGGCGCTCGGCATCAAAGCTCACTATCCAGCCCTGCTGAAGCTCTGCCAGCACCTCTTCTGAAGGATAATTCTGGCGGTAAGAGCGGCCGGCAGGTTTCTGGTCGCAGAACACCACGAAAGAGCTCTCCAGGGCATCCAGGCGCAGCGGGACGGTAATGGTGCGGCCGTTGTCGTCGTACTGCGGCAGGCTGCGGATCTCGCCGCTGAGCGGATTCCAAAGCTGGGGAGCGCGGCCGCTGCAGCGGAAGGTGGCTTTGATCTCCAGCTCCCTGGCCGACTGGTTAGAGACAAAGTAGATATCGCCCTTGTCCAGATGGCGATGGATGAATTTGATGCTCTCGGCGCAATTGTCCACCATAAAGTCGGGAGTTATACCCTTCTCTTCCAACACTTTTTCTATGGGAGCTCCGTCGGCGAACACCTTGCCGTAGCCGTAGGGCAGCGACATCCTGTCGGTAGTGCCCCAGAGGTCGGACGAGATGCTCTTGACCTCGGCGTCGGCATCGGGATAATCCTGAAGGCTGGGAGAGGCCTGGGGCGCGGGGCCCAGGATATACAGGCCGTCGGAGACAAGCTTCTTGATTTTGGCCAGCAACTCGGGACGCATAGTGGTCTGGCGCGGCAGCACCAGCAGGCCGTAGCTCATACCGTCGGGCAGCGTCAGACGGCCGTCTTTCATTTTGGCGTCGCGCAGCAGCATCTCGGCATTGATATAGTCAAAAGAGTAGCCGTAGGGCAGCGCGGGATCGGTGACGCCGGTCATCTTGGGAACATCTTCGCCAATGAAATAGGCGGCATCGGCCACATAAAGGCCCTGCTGGAGCATCAGGTTGCAGCGCTTCAGATAGCGGCCAAACACGTCCA
>JAFRRR010000112.1 GCA_017428035.1 Bacteroidales bacterium
CTTTTGGCAGTTGCATTCCCTACGACACAAATGAAGATGGAGAGCGACTGGACTCCTACTCTACTTTTAAGGCAGAAGGAGACGAAATATACCTCACCTGCTCCGGCGGTCCCTACACCTACTACTGGTTGGACAAGGACACCCCCATAGACGACAACAAAGACGGGGTGATCAACTGCTACGATATGTCCTGGCACGGCCGTATGCCTCGCGTGATACCGCTGGTGGACGGCAAGGATCCCACAACATTCAAAGTGACAAACGTCTGGAAGCGCTCTACCGAAGCTGCTTTCCAGAGTTGGAAATACACATTGGAAAATCTATAAACTTAATTAAAATGGCAAGTCTTATTTACATTATCGGCGTTGTCCTCTCTATCATTGCAGTGCTGGACATCCTCAAGAAACCCATCTCACTGGTGGGCAAAATCATCAGCGCAGTGCTGGTTCTGGCATTCAGCTGGATTGGTCTGCTTGTTTACTTCCTGTTTGCACGCGACCGCCTGACCAAGTGGTTCAAATAGAGAGTTTATCCAGGAAGTCATAAATATGCCTTGTCTCTTCTACCATACTCTTATTCAGACTTGGGATTGACGCGGCGTCGTGGTTCATGCCCTCTATGAACCAGGTGTCAAACCGCCAGCCCATCTTGCGGAAATACTCCGAGAGGAACGCCGGGCCCCAGCAGCCAAAGTTACTCTCAGGCACCAGTTTTTCGCCAAAGGGCACTATATTGTCTACAGTGCCGTGGATGAACATATGGGGACAAGGCGCCCACTTGTATACCGGATGCGACATTCCCAGTTTCCAGACGCCGCCGGCTCCGGAAATGACGCCAGCGTAATTAAACCCTTCCGGAAGCCGGGATGTGGCAATGGGGTCGTCGTTGCATAGCAGATATTCGGCCATTACGGAGTTGATGGCTCCGGCGCTGCAGCCGGCCAGCACAATACGGCCGGCATCTATGCCCAGCGATTCACTGCGGTCCAACAGGAAGCGTGTGGCATCGTAGGTATCCTCCACGGCGCGGGTTATGGCCCGTACATACTTGTAGCCGTCCACGTTGGAATCTACAAACATAAAGCGCTCCAGGCTGATGCGGTAGTCAATGCAGGCCACGTTGAAGCCCTTGAGCAGGTACATCTCCGGCGCCATTGAATAGCGGCTGCCGGTCCACCACCCACCGCCGAAAGATAGTATCATAGTGGGGCGCGGAGCGGTATCATCCTTCATCCTGAAGAAGTCCAACTTAAGTGTATCGGGACCCTTTACAGCATAGGTAAAGGTCTCCATAACGGCGCCTTCGGGCAAGTCATAGGGGCAATTCTGGGCCTTTGCAGACAGGGCAGCAAGGCACAGGGCCGCAATCACGATTATCTTTTTCATTGTTTAAAAGATATAGTTCAAAGCGATGTAGAGTGCGCTGTCGCCGTCGGTTTTGATAAAAGGCTTGGCCCATTCGACCGATACAATAAAGTTGGTATTCATAACCAGTTTAAGGCCGGCGCCGGCACTGCAGTGCAGTTTGAGCGCCTCCTTCTGCAAATCAGAGACAGACTTGCCATAAAAAGCGGCAAGCTCTTCTCCCTTGTACAGACTGGTCACCATTCCGGCGTCGAAAAGCGGGTTGGCCGCAACATACCAGTTCTGCCCTATCAGTTTAAAATCGAACAGGCGGATGCGAAGCTCGCTGTTCATCCAGGCGTAGCTGTCGCCCACCAGCCGCTGGGCCAGCAAGCCGCGGACGGTGTTGATGCCGCCCAGGCCGTCGGTGCAGGTCTGGCGCAGGAACAGCGTGCTGATGTTCTGCTGATTATAGAACGGAGCCTGTCCCGCAATCACGCCCTGATATGCAAGGTGATAGGCAAACACCATCCTGTCGGGCCACAAAGACAGATACTGGCGCAGATGGGCTGCCAGACGCAGGTAATTATAACCGTCGCCAAAAATATCCGGAGAGCCGTTCAAATAAGCTTCTGCCCAAAGGCCGCGGTTGGGAGCCGACTCGTTGTCGCGGGTGTCGAACACCAGGCCCGCCTTTATCTCGAGCCGGTGTCCTCCGGTCGCCTCTTCGTCTGAAAACACATTCTGCTCACACATCTGATGGTACAAAGTCTTGGTTGGGTCATAGACTTCGTAGGGCTCTTTTGTTTCTTTGTCTTTTTTGGTCAAGTTTATGTCACCCAGCTTGTAATACCAATAACTCAAGCCTCCAACCCAGTTTAGATGGGGAGCAATCCCGCCCTGGAAATCAGCCAGCACGCGTACCATACCGCGACGGTAGGCATAGCGGGCCTCGCGGGTCTCCTGGTTGGCATCGCGACTCTTGTCGTAGGTCTCCAGACCATTCAGGCCGTAGAAGAGGAACATAGGGTCGTACTGATAGCTGGCAGAAAGTGTAGTGCGGATGCCAGGAATCAGATAGCGCGAGTCAAACTGGCCGTGAAGAAGTGTCTGTCCGCCGGTATAACGGGATGCCTCTACATACATTCTCTGACGGTAGTCCGGATAGAGATTGGCGTAGTTGAAAATGTCGGCGCAGATACCGTACTGGAAACCCAGATCGGAGTTGTAGCTCACGCAGGGGAGTACACCAAAATTCCACCCCTCTACCCTGTCGTCATCACCCGCCTTAGCCGATAGTGTCAGCAGCAGCAATGTCGCCGTCGTCAGTAAGAATCGTTTCATTGTCGGTTGTATTTCTGTCCCGGTTGTCAACCTTTTTGCCATAAACCACATAGCGCTGAAAAAGAAACTCCGTCACGAGGTTGAGGAACATATTGATAAAGGTCACGAGGTATTCGTTCCAATGCAGGGTCTCTGCCAGATAGTCTCCCAGCCAGGAGCTGAGCGGAGTGAACACCGCATAGTAGCAGAGCACCTTGAACATAGCCACCGGCACATTTGCAGTGCTGCGGAACGTAAACCGGCGGTTCAGGGTAAAGTTCCAGACCACAGACAGCGCCAGGGCTATCAGGTAGCACGGCCAGTAACGCCAGGTGGTCAGCTCGTTGAGCAGGGCAAAAGAACCCATCTCTATCAAGCCTGCGCTGATAGAAAAAAGAAGGAACTTGACCGCCCTCCAGACTTCTTTATTCATTTTCTTCCTGTTCGAGTTTGGTGTAGGCCACCTTGCCCACCAGAGTGGTGGGAAGAGAGGCGCGTACCTCAATTTCTGTGGGAAGGGCATATTTAGCGATATGCCCCCGGCAGTGATTCATTATGCTTTCGCGGAGTTCAGGAGTATCTTCATAGCCATCTGCCAATACCAGGAATGCCTTTACGCGCTGCATTTTATAGTTGTCGCGTACGCCAATCACGCAGCTGCGCTGCACTGCCGGATGTCCCTCCAGGATATTCTCTATCTGCGAAGGATATACATTGTAGCCGCTGGTGATAATCATCCTCTTCATCCTCTGACGGAAGTAAATGAAGCCCTCGGTGTCCATAACGCCCAGGTCGCCGGTATGCAGCCAGGTGTGGCCGTCTTCGTGCTTGCGCAGCGTCTCGGCATTCTCCTTTTCGTGGTTGATATAGCCCAGCATCATAGAAGGGCCGGTGAGGCAGATCTCGCCCTCCTCGCCGTAAGGCTGCTCTTCGCAGGTGCCCGGCTTGCAAATCTTGTAGTAAGTGTCGGGGTAAGGGATGCCTATGCTGCCCTCCTTCTCCTTGGCGTAGGGAGTAAGGCAGCTTGCGGTCACACACTCGGTGGTGCCGTAGCCCTCGCGGACGCGCACGTTTGCATTGTGCTCTGCGAGGAACTTGTCAAACTTCTTCTTGAGCTCTATGGTGAGCGAGTCGCCGCCGGAGAACACGCCCTTAAGGCAACTGAGGTCGGCGCCGTCCAGATATTTGTTGCGGGTGATGGCTTCGAAAAGCGTAGGCACGCCCGCAATGATGTTGGGGCGGGTCTTCTTGATGAGGTTTGCGTAACTCTTCACATTGAATCGGGGCACCAGAATGGAGGTGCCGCCCACCACCATCATCGTGTGGATGCACACGCCCAGGCCAAAGCCGTGGAACACCGGCATTGCCGCCAGCATTCTGGAGTGATGCACGGGGAAATTGGCCATTGCGCCGGTCTGCTGAGCCAGGGCGTTGAAGTTGAGGTCGGAAAGCATAATGCCCTTGGTGACACCGGTTGTGCCGCCGGAAAAGAGCACCACAGCCTCTGTATTGAAGTCCTTGTCGGCCACATAGCCATCTTTTACATCTGCGCCGCCTTTCACAAAGTCTTTCCAGAGGATTACGTTGCCCTCGGTGCGAATCTTGGGGAATTTGCGCTCCGTGAGCAGTTTCTGGCCAAGATTCAGCGGGAAAGGAAGTTCCTCGGAAACCCTTGCGATTATAAGTTTTGAGATAGGACGTTCCTGCTGAACCTTTACGAATTTCTCATAGAACTGATCCAGAGTAACTGCAATGTCACATTCGGCCTCATTCATATAGAAGGCTATTTCTGACACGGCCGAAAGCGGATGCACCATAGAGGCGACGGCGCCGATGCGGTTAAGGCCGTACAGGCAGTAGATGGCCTGCGGCACGTTTGGCAGGCATACCAGCACGCGCTGGCCTGCCCTTACGCCAATTGCATAAAAGGCTTTGGCCACATCTTCTATGTGCTGAGCCATTGTGGTGAACGATATCTTGCGTCCCATAAACGCCAATGCCGGGAAGTCGCCTTCGCGCTCTGCAGTGGCAAGCACTGCGCCGGACATTGTCTTTTCAAGATAGTCAAGATGAGCTGGCACCTCTCCGTAACTCTCTATCCAGGGGGTGCTCACATTGTCAAGAATGTATTTCATGGGTTTAGTGTGTTAGTCAAGTTCTACGGGTGTTGCAGCAGGGAGGTCCAGCAGCTCGGGATGTGCAAAGAGTTTGCGAAGGACCTTGATTGTCTGTGCAAAATAATAGCCGTCGGCGATACGCTCGTCTATGGTGAGGCCCAGTTTGATAGTATTTCTGAGCTCATAGGTGCCGTCTTCCTTCCAGTAAGGGCGGAGTTTCTTCTCGCTGATTACCATAAAGAAAGAGATGGTGCCCCAGTCAAACAGATGGTGATAGTCGGCGTGGAGCTGAATGCTGCCAAGGTTGGTGATATAGCAACTTGAATAGCAGGGATCATCCTTGGCCAGGCCCTTGGGATAATGGCCATAATATTCCAATTTACGGAGCGTCCATCCCAGCAGGCGCCAGGCGGGACGGGGCAGCACTTTGAGCGTGTCCATCGCATTGGTGATACCCACCTTCTTGTCTTCTTTGCGAACCTTGTGCACAAACTTCTGCACATAGTCGTGGACCTGCTCCATAGGCGAGCCGCCATCGGGGTCCAGAATGAATTTGGCCATAGCCTCTTCCGATTCATCCTCAAACTTGCGCTTGACATTGAATGCAATCACGATATTCTTGCGTTCATAGAAACGGCCGCCCGCGATAAAGTAATTCATCTTGGGGCGCAGAAGCATGGTCTTTGCCGTAGCGGCTGCTATCAGGTGGAACCAGGTGTACTTGAATTCGGGATTGGACGCATTCTTTTTGGCGAGGTACTTGTCAACCTCAGTGAGGTCAATCACCTCCCCCATCACTGCCTCGTTCTTGGTCCGGGAACCCATAATGTACGGCATCATCACGTGCATCGAGTCCAGACCGGACAGGTAATAACCGTCGTAGCGGTCCCTCCAGCGTCTCTTTCGGGTTTTAGAATCTTTCATCTGTATATAGTTATAGTTATTGTCCAAATTGTAAATATAGTCATTTTCTGCGAATTAACAATTTACCGGCTTCTGAATGCAGGCGGAGGCATATAACAAAAAAGGCGATCCGAAGCGGACCGCCTTTCAAGGTGAGAGGAATTATCTCTTAGATGAATATATACTTGCAGACGAACAGTACTGCCAGTATCCACATAGTGATGGAGATATCTTTGAACTTGCCGGCAACTGCGTGGCAGAGGACATAAGAAATAACGCCGAGGAGGATACCGTCGGAAATGCTGTATGCAAGAGGCATCATAATGATGGTGATAAATGCAGGGATAGCCTTGGTGTAATCTTCCCAGTGGATGGTCTTCACAGAAGGCATCATCATAACACCCACGATAATGAGGGCGGGAGCTGTAGCAGCGCCGGGAATAGCCAGGAAGATGGGGCTCAGGAAGAGCGCCAGTGCAAAGAATACAGCCACGGAGAAGGCGGTAAGACCTGTGCGGCCGCCTTCGCCCACGCCGGATGCACTCTCTACATAGGTGGTAGTGGTGGAAGTACCAAAGCAAGCACCGGCAACGGTGGCGATGGAATCGGCGAGGAACATCTTCTCTACACCGGGAATCTCTTCGTTACCCTTGTCGATAAGGCCTGCACCCTGATGAACGCCAATGATGGTGCCCATAGTATCGAACATATCGATAAAGAGGAATGTGAACACCACTGCCAGCATATCCCAGCTGAGGATGCTGCTCCACTCGAACTTGCAGAAGATGGGATCGATGCTTGCGGGCATTGAAACCACCGAGCTCGGAAGGGTTGTAATGGCTGCGCCGGTTGCAGGGTCCTTGATAAGGAGGCCTAGCGCGGCAGTAATGAGGATACCCCAAAGGATACCACCACGAACCTTTGCCATAACAAGACCTGCGGTGATGAAGAGGCCGATGATGCCCAGCAGAGCCTTGCCGTGGGTGATGTCACCAAGCACCACCAGGGTGGCGTCGCTGTTGACAATGATGCCGGCGTTCTGCAGGCCGATGAAGGCGATGAACAGGCCGATACCTGCGCCGATGGCCTTCTTCAGGGTTCCGGGAATGGCATTGATGAGCCAGGTACGCACCTTGGTCAAGGTGAGGATGATGAAGATGATACCCTCAATGAGGACGGCGGTCAAGGCAAACTGCCAGGTCTTGCCCATACCCAGGCAGACGGTGAATACGAAGAACGCATTCAAGCCCATACCGGGGGCGAGGGCAAAAGGTTTCTTTGCATAGAGTGCCATCACCAGGGTACCGACTATAGCCGCAAGGGCGGTAGCGGTGAATACGCTGCCGGCGGGCATGCCGGGAAGTGCGCTGAAGATTCCGGGATTGACGGCCAGAATGTACGCCATCGTCAGGAATGTCGTCAGACCGGCAAGAATCTCGGTGCGGACATTGTGTTTGCCTTTTTCAAAGCCAAACACCTTGGTCATAAAACTCATAGCGATTATGATTTAAAGTTAGAATACCCACTTAGTACCAAGGCAAGGATATACCTGAAAACCAGACATGCCTGCAAAGTTATAGCTGAGTTCAACCTCTCCACCGATGTTGAAATGGTCAAATAACTGATACCAAATCTGAGGCTCAGATAGGAAAACCACATTACCAAACTCAGTCCAAACATCAGCAAATCCGCTGAAGCGGAGACCTGGAGCGCCAAACAGATCCTGACAGCCCCAGACTGCGGTAAACTGGAGCGGTATCTTATTCTGGTTAGGCCTTGTCTCTGTCGCACCATATGTAAAATATTTATAGAGCAACTTGAGATTGAGGGTGTTTTTGAAGTCCTTTGAATGCAGGAAATAGTCTACACCTGCAAGGAATGCATTATTGACGGGGAAAGCGGCACCTGTACCATAAACAGGAGCAGCAGCGGCAAGGCCAAAACCACCGTTATACTCGAGCTGAAGCGACAGGGGCGCCAGTTTGCTATTCTGCCAGAAATTTAGGCAGCGCGCAATCTCGAAATAAGTATTGCTTGGGGATACATTAAGCTTGCCATCTAAATTCTTGTAGTCGTAATCGATAAAGAAGAAGGTATTACCCCATTTGTCCATGTGGAATCCTTCCAATGTAGTAGTAACGTGTGCCCTTTTGAAATCCCAAAAGGTCTGGAAGTTGGTCTGTGCGTTGGCTGCGGTTGCCATTGCCAGCAGCGCGAACGCTGCGATGAAGAGTTTTTTAAACATAAGTATTAGGTTAAATTGAGTGATTGATTATTTCTCGCTTAACTGCAATAAAGAACTTACGGGTATATCCTCGGGAATGGGTTTTGTGCGCGGCACATCAGTTATATCTATAATAAAATTCACGAATACCGCCTTGGGATTGAACTTTTTTACCAGCGAGACAGATGCCGAGGCAGTGCCTCCGGTGGCCAGGATGTCGTCGTGGATCAGCACCACGTCTTCGGGGGTGATGGCATCGGTATGGATCTCTATCATATCGGTGCCATACTCCTTGGAGTAAACTTCCCGCACTGTATCGGCAGGAAGTTTGCCCGGCTTGCGGATGGGGACGAAACCCGCCCCCAGCCGCGCAGCCACAGCCGCCGCAGCAATAAACCCGCGGGACTCGATGCCTACGACTTTGGTGATGCCTTTATCTGCATAAAGGTTGCAGATACGCTTCACAACCTCCTCGAAACACTCTGGGTGCTTGAAGAGAGTGGTGACATCAAAGAACATTATCCCCTTCACGGGATAATCCGGCACACGGCGTATATGACTTATGAGCTCGGAATCTGTCATTTCTTCTTTCTGAGTGACGGGTTGATTTCAAAATCAATGGACATATCTCCCTGCTCGTTTTTCCCGAATTCATAGTCCTTTCCGGGCAGTATGGCATTCAGGATGATACCCACAAGGGCTGCCACAGCAAGGCCGGAGAGTTTGACTGAGCCGATGGTGATGGAGCCGGCAGCGCTATAGGAGATACCTATGGCGAGCACCAGGATAAGCGCCATAACAAGCACGTTGCGGGAAGATTTGAAATCGACCTGATTCTCTACCACGTTGCGCACACCCACTGCCGAAATCATACCGTAGAGCACCAGCGAAACGCCGCCGATAGTTGCCGGAGGCATTGCACCGATAAGAGCGGAGAACTTGGGGCAGAAACTCAGGATGATGGCAAACACGGCTGCGATGCGTATCACGCGCGGATCATAAACCTTGGTGAGGTTCAGCACGCCGGTGTTCTCGCCGTAGGTAGTGTTGGCAGGAGCACCGAACAGGGATGCCAGGGAGGTGGCGAGACCGTCACCCATCAGGGTGCGGTGCAGACCGGGATCCTCAAGATAATTGATGCCGGTGGTAGATGAAATGGCGCACATATCGCCGATGTGTTCCATCATAGTGGCCAGCGAAATCGGGATGATGGCGATGATGGCAGCAATTATCAGGCTCCAGTTGGGATTTGCAAACACGCTGATGGCGGTGTTTTCCCACTTGACGGGAAGACCTACCCAAGCCGCCTCCTTCACTGCAGAGAAATCGCACAGGCCAAAGCAGGCAGCCACGATATAAGAACCAAGCACGCCCAGCAGGATGGGAATAATCTTGATCATACCCTTGCCCCAGATGTTGCAAACCACGATGATTGCGATGGCAAGCAGTGCAATCCACCAGTTCTGGTTGCAGTTGTTGATTGCACTTCCGGCCAGAATCAGACCGATGGCGATGATGATGGGGCCTGTGACAACGGGCGGGAAGAAACGCATAACCTTCTTGGCGCCGAAGGCTGCGAAAAGACCTGCCAGGATGAAATAGATCAGACCTGCGCAGAACACACCTATGCAGGCATAAGGCAGAGCCTGGGCCTGAGTAAGGCCGCCGGCCATACCCAGCTGCACCACGGTGGCGTAACCGCCAAGGAATGCAAATGACGACCCCAGGAATGCGGGCACTTTAAACTTTGTACACAGATGAAAAATAAGGGTACCCAGGCCGGCAAACAACAGCGTCGCAGACATAGAAAGGCCGGTGATCACAGGAACGAGCACCGTGGCCCCGAACATCGCGAACATATGCTGCAGACCCAGAGTCAGCATTCTGCCCGTTCCCAGTTTACGGGCATCATAGATAGCTTGATCGCTGATTTTCATAGTATTATTAGTTAGATGTGGAATGACAGTATACCGGTGCATAAAGTTACTGCATATGCACCTTTGCCTCTCCCAAGAAGAGAGAAGTATTATTCACATTTTTTTAACAGCGAAACCACTACGAGAAAGGGAGAGTCAGAAAAACTCTCCCCCGCTATCCTCCAGTCGAATTAGAACAATTATTTAGAGCAGCATCAATACCTACATGACATCCCTCAATGTCCGGTAGTATGAGCGTACTCTTTCCAACTTGCCTCGGCGAACACGCTTATACGCCTTCACCTTAACAGTCTTAGGAGCTCTGAACTCAAAGCACAGGCTCACTCTACAAGTTAATACTCTTTTCATAATACATTAGATTTTAAGTCTCGTAAAAGAGTTTCTGCCGAGTGAAGCAGTACCCTGGCGATAGCGACTATTTCTCAGAAAAAAGGCACTTCAGTGAGGGCTGAAATGCCTTTCAAATTGAAGACTTAAGCCCTAATGGGCTCATCTAATGTATTTGTTGCAAATATACTGGAATGTTTTCAGTTATCCAAAAGATTTTTGCCCGGAAAACATTGCAGGCGAAGCGGGATCAGGCGCGGTGACCACAATCTGCCCCGTCGCACCGGAAGAATTGACACTGACGCCCCACCCTTCCCGCGGCGAAACCTCAACGGTTGCAGTCTCGGGCAGCGAGTAATTGATGGTGACGCTGCTGCCGGCATCCACGCCATATCGCTCTTTGTCAAAAGTGAACGCAAACGGGGTCTGCGGGTCCACGACGATATCAGCAGCGGCAGGCACCCCGGAGGGTGTCTGCCGCTGAAGTTCGTCCAGCTCTCGCTGCAGGCGCTCCACACGCTCTATGTCGGCCTTGTTGCAGGCGAACGACAGAGCGGCTGCGACCAGCAGAAGAACTATTTTTTTCATCTACCTAACCAATAAGCTGAGGCAGGAAGATAGAGAAGATCAATATTGCCAGGCCGATGCCCAGAACCCAGATAATCTTGGGCTTGCAGCCCTTCCACTCCTTGAGCACGATGCCCCAGAAGTTGGAGAAGAGGATATCGAGCGACATCAGGATAGCCCATGCGAATGCCAGCAGCGCGGGCGAACCGGTGAGGAACGACTTGCCAAGGCTCAGGCCGAAGAACTGGCTGTACCAGAGGATACCCGCCAGGGCGCAGAA
>JAFRRR010000020.1 GCA_017428035.1 Bacteroidales bacterium
ACTATGGGCTGTATCTTGCCAAGGAAGGCAAATACAAAAACAAGATTGTAGAAGATGTAGCAGGCGAGCAAAAGCGGCCGCTGGACATCTCCCTGACCAAGACCGCCTGCGGCCTGATAATCTCGCTGCTGGTGGTTATGATTCTTTTCCTGGTCACCGCCCGCGCCTACAGGAAGAAGCAGGATGTGGACTATTGCCCCAAAGGTCTGGCCGGGCTTATGGAGTGGCTTATAGACACCATTATGACAGGCGTTATAAAGCCTTGTGTGGGAGAGAATTACCGCAAGTTTGCCCCGTATCTGCTCACGGCGTTCTTCTTTATTTTTGTGAGCAATCTGCTGGGTCTGGTGCCTTTCTTCCCGGGCGGCGCCAACATCACCGGCAATATCACCATAACTTTCTTTATGGCGTTTGCCACTATGCTGGCGGTGAACTTGTTTGGCAGCAAGCACTACTACAAGGAGATTTTCTGGCCCGACGTACCCATTTTCCTGAAGGCCATACCGCTGATGCCCATCATTGAAATCATAGGCATCTTTACCAAGCCCTTCGCACTGATGATGCGTCTTTTTGCCAACATCTTTGCCGGGCACTCGATAATCCTGAGCATCTGCAGCATCATATTCGTAACCGCCCATATGGGGGCGGCTTTGAGCGGAAGTATGACTGCCGTGTCGGTGTTCTTTATGATATTCATGAACTTCCTGGAGTTGCTGGTGGCATTCATCCAGGCGTATGTATTTACAATGCTGTCGGCCGTGTTTATAGGTCTGGCACAGGAGGGACATTAACTTTGAAATTATTTATAAACTATTAATATTTAATTGATTATGGAACTTGCAAAAATTGCTGCCGCTATCGGTGCTGCACTCTGCGTTTTCGGAGCTGCTTTCGGTATCAGTAAAATCGGTAAATCTGCAATGGAGGCCATTGCACGCCAGCCCGAGAGTGCCGGTAACATCCGTACCTCTATGATTATCGTGGCCGCCCTTATAGAGGGTGTCGCCCTGTTCGCAGTGGTAGTCTGCTTCATGGCTCTTTAACAAATCCGATTCAGAGATACTATGGGACTTCTGACACCATCAGGAGGTTTGCTTTTCTGGATGACCATCGCCTTTGCGGTAGTCTTCTTCGTGTTGGCAAAATTCGCCTTTCCGGCCATCCTGGGCTCTGTGGAAAAGCGTGAGAAGTACATCGACACCCAGCTCGATGCCGCCCGCGCCGCCGAAATCCGCATTGCCGGAATCGAGGAGGAGGGGAAGAAGATTATTGCCGATGCCGAAAGGGAAAAAGTGAACATCCTCAAAGATGCCGCAGCCAGCCGCGACAAGATTGTGGGCGATGCCCGGCAAACTGCGCAGGAAGAGGCGGCGCGCATCTTGGCAGAGGCCAAGAAGCTCGCAAATGAAGAAAAGGAGGCCATCCTTGCAAGCGCCCGCGGCGAAGTCGCTATGATAGCTATGCAGATGGCCACCAAGGTGCTTCGTGGGCAGCTTGACGACGAGCAGGCCCAGAAGACGCTGCAGGAGATACTTGCCGGCGAAGTAAAAAGTTAGCGTATGAACAGCGGACTGTTGGCATCACGATACGCCTCTGCCCTCGAGAGGTACAGTTGTGAACAGGGGCAGAGCGGGGAGTGCTATGCCGATGCCAGGCAGCTGCTTGCCCTGATTCCTTCAATAGAAGAATATCTTCGCAAGCCGCTTCCGGCAGAGACCAAGACGGAGATTCTTTCACGGGCTTTGCCGGGTTGCTGCGACTCTTTTGGCCGTTTCCTTCTTCTGGTGGTTTCACACCGCAGGGAGATGTATCTGAGACGCATCCTTCAGTCTTACATTGCAGAGTACAAGAAGGACCGCGGCATTGCCGACGCCCGTCTGACTGTGGCATCGGAGCCTTCTGAAGAGCTTCTTGAGAAGCTTCGCAAGCTGACTCTGGCCAGTTGCGGCGCCACCAGCGTGGACATTGAGGTCACGGTGGATCCAGACATAATAGGAGGGTTTGTATACACCGTAGCGGACAAGCGGATGGACGCCAGCGTAAGGCGTCAGCTAAGCGAACTTAGAAAAGCGTTTGAAACAAACAACAAGAGAATTATTTAGCTTACAATGGAAGAGAACATAAAGCCTTCTGAGATATCCAAAGTGCTGCTGGAAGAGCTCCGGCAGGTAGATTTGTCTGCCAAGACAGAGGAGGTGGGAGAGGTGCTCACCGCCAGCGACGGCGTGGTGCGCATCTGGGGCCTGAATTCTGCCGAGGCGGGTGAGTTGCTGGAGTTTGAAAACGGCGAGAAGGCGGTGGTTATGAACCTTGAGGTGGACAATGTGGGAGCAGTGCTGCTGGGTTCCACCGACACGGTGAAGGAGGGCGACGTGGTGCGCCGCACCTACCGCACAGCCTCCATAGATGTCCGCGAGTCTATGCTCGGCAGGGTTATCACCCCTCTGGGAGAGCCTTTGGACGGCGGTGGCGAAATCACTGGCAAGAGCTTCCGTATGCCGCTGGAGCGCAAGGCGCCGGGCGTGATTTTCCGCCAGCCGGTGAATGAACCGCTGCAGACGGGCATCAAGGCAATAGATTCAATGATTCCCATTGGCCGCGGCCAGCGCGAGTTGATTATCGGCGACCGTCAGACAGGAAAGACTTCCATTGCAATAGACACCATCATTAACCAGCGTGCCGGATACGAAAACGGTGATCCCGTATACTGCATATATGTCGCTATCGGCCAGAAAGCCTCTACCGTGGCTACCATTGTAGAAACCCTGCGCACGTACAAGGCGATGGACTATACCATTGTGATTGCCGCCACCGCAGGCGATTCTGCCGCGCTGCGCTATTATGCGCCGTTTGCAGGGGCCGCAGTGGGCGAGTATTTCCGTGATACGGGACGTCACGCGCTGGTTATATACGATGACCTTTCAAAACAGGCCGTGGCCTACCGTGAGGTATCCCTGATCTTGAAGCGCCCTTCCGGCCGTGAAGCCTATCCGGGCGATATCTTCTACCTCCATTCCAGGCTTCTGGAGCGTGCTGCCAAAATCATTGGCCAGCAGGAGGTTGCCGAAATGATGAACGACCTTCCTGAGAGTATGAAGGGCCGTGTAAAGGCGGGCGGTTCGCTCACCGCGCTGCCCATCATCGAGACTCAGGCGGGCGATGTGTCGGCTTATATTCCCACCAACGTGATTTCCATCACCGACGGACAGATATTCCTGGAGACCGACCTCTTCAATCAGGGTAACCGCCCCGCCATCAATGTGGGTATTTCC
The DNA here is from genome assembly GCA_017428035.1 of Bacteroidales bacterium. Taxonomy (GTDB): domain Bacteria; phylum Bacteroidota; class Bacteroidia; order Bacteroidales; family UBA932; genus Equibacterium. The sequence continues at coordinate 3,273 of JAFRRR010000020.1, forward strand.
GTATCCCGTGTGGGCGGCAATGCCCAGACCAAGGCTATGAAGAAGGTGGCCGGAACCTTAAAGATAGACCAGGCGCAATACCGCGAGCTGGAGGCATTCAGCAAGTACAGCAGCGATATGGATGCCATCTCTATGATGACTCTGGACAAGGGCCGCAAGAACACCCGCCTGCTGATTCAGCCGCTGCACGCCGTGATGCCGGTGGAGAAGCAGATTGCCGTGCTGTACTGCGGCACCAAGGCCCTTATGAAGGACATCCCGCTGGAGAAAGTGCCTGAGTTTGAACGGCTTCTGCTGGAGCAACTCTCTGCAAACGAGACCTTTGAGCAGATCCGCACCAAAGGCATTACTCCAGAAGTTGAGTCTGCGATCCAGAGTGCGGCCGCAGCCGTGTGCTCTTCGATTCTAAATCAATAGAACTGCAGTTAAATGGCGTCTCTTAAAGAAATAAAAGCCCGGATATCGTCTGTGAGCAGCACGCTCAAAATCACACAGGCGATGAAGATGGTGGCCTCTGCCAAACTGCGCAAGGCGCAGCGGATGGTGGGTGGCCTGGACGACTATAAGAGCGCCCTCTACGAAACGCTGGAGCGCCTGTCCGCCTTCATTGCAAATTCTTCCCTGGCGGCAGAGGGCAATGCAGGCAAGGTCGCCCTGGTGGTATTCTCTTCAAATACCGCCCTCTGCGGCAGCTACAACGCCAATATCTTCAAGGCGCTGCAATCCCGCGTGGCCCTGCTGCAGGAAGACGGCGCTCAGGTAGAAATTATTCCCGTAGGGGAGAAGGTCTTAAAGATGGCCCGCAAGGCGGGGCTGGACATCAATGCCGATTTTGTGGCAGCCGGCGATGCCCTGAGCTACGAAGAGATGGCGGCCTTTGCCAGATATCTGGAAGACGGGTTCGTAGGCGGCCGTTTTTCAAGGGTAGAGTTGCTCTATATGAATTACTACAATGCCGCCCGACAGAGCATTGTGAGCAGGGGCTGGCTGCCGGTGGCCCGGACCGATTCCGCCGCAGACGCAGCCGACGACGACCTTATTGTGGAGCCTTCTGCACAGGAGGTGGTTGACGAGCTGCTGCCGCTGGTGCTCCGCACCGATATGTATGCCACGCTGCTAAGCAGCAACGCCAGCGAGAACGCCGCCCGTATGATTGCTATGCAGACCGCCAGCGACAATGCCGAGGATTTGCTTTCCCAGCTGCGCCTGACATACAACAAGCAGCGCCAGCAGGATATCACAGAAGAACTCACCGATATTTCCAACGGCAAACTGGGTTAGTCCTGGGATGCAAAGGCTATTGATGCGACAATAATTGCGAGTGCGATAAGGAGTTTCATAGCTGTATTTCTTTTTGTTTTCTGAGACAAAATTCGTTACTTTGTGTGCCAAATACTGACACACATTTAATTTTTATGAAAACAAATACGGCTTCTTTGATGTCCAGGTATATCTGGCTTCTGAACATAATCTCCGAGGCGGGGGAGAGGGGTATTTCTCGCGAGGATATCAATCGCAAGTGGAGAGGATGTGTATACAACGACAATCACGAGAGGGAGATTCCACGCAAGACTTTCTATAACTACAAGTGCGAGATAGAGAGCCTTTTCGCTATTACCCTGGAGGCAAGGCGCATAGACGGGCATTTCCGCTACCGCATTGCAGAAGATGACTCGCTTCAGGTGGGGCAGGTCAAGCAGCTGCTGCTCAATTCCCTCAGCATCAACGAGGCTGTTTCAGGCGGCGGTGAGCTGGCAGACCGCATCCT
>JAFRRR010000113.1 GCA_017428035.1 Bacteroidales bacterium
GAAGACCCCGGTGCCGACGCTGCGGCCTATGGCCTGCGACATCCGGCGGCAGAACTCCTCGTAAAGCGGCACTGCGGTTTCGTGGCCGGCGGCGGCGATATAGGAAGGGCGGTTGCCCTTGCGGGTGGAGGCCATCAGGGTAAACTGGCTCACGACTATAACGTCGCCGCCGGCCTCCACCACGCTGCGGTTCATAACCCCCGTTTCGTCGTCGAAAATCCGCAGGGCGGCGGTCTTCTTCACCAGATAGTCAATATCCTCTGTATCATCTTCGTGCCCTACGCCAAGAAGCACCAGAAGCCCCTTGCCTATGGCGCAGCGCTGACGGCCGTCTATGGTCACCGACGCCTGTGAGACCCTTTGTATTACAACCCGCATATCAATAGAGTTTATCCTCACAAATATAACCCTATTTATTTTGTATTCATCGGCTTTTAGCCTATTTTTGTGACAAAGCAAATCGTAAATAATGTCACTGGCACTTCAACTTGTAATAAGAATTCTGGCTGCCGCCGCCCTTGGCGCAGCAATCGGTTATGAACGCGAAATACGCACCAAAAGTGCCGGAGTAAGGACTCACGTACTGGTGGCCCTGGGCTCTGCCCTGTTTATGATCATTTCGCAATACGGCTTTGGCGATTCCGATAAGTTCGATGCTGCAAGGGTCGCTGCGGGTGTTGTCACCGGCATCGGTTTCCTGGGTGGCGGTATCATCATCAAGCTCCAGAAAAACCACGTGGTGGGCCTCACCACTGCAGCCGGCCTATGGGTCACCGCAGCAATTGGCCTGGCCAGCGGCAGCGGCATGTTCGAGATGGCCGTGCTGTGCGCAGCACTGGTGCTTTTCTGTCTGGAGGCCATGCATTTCTGGTCTGTCAGACTCGGCAACAGAAATGTCACCGTGGTGCTGTCTTCTGCAAATCCCGACGCCCTGAGCAAGGCAGTCACAACCCTTGGAAGGCAGGTCGAAAGAACCAACCTGTCCAAGCAGGGTGACCTTTATAAAATGGAGATTGACATCCGGGTCCGCAAAAAAGAGAACCCTATGCAGTTGATACCCACCCTCACCGCAATGGAAGGCGTGCAGCTTGAAAGCCTGGAATGATTACTTTCCCTTGGGTGAATCTTTCTTGGAGTCGCCTTTGAAATTCTTATAGAGAAAACGGCGGATCTTCTGGGTCGCCGTTTTTTCGAACGGCTCTTTCATAGCGTCCACCTCCCCTATCTTGGAGTTCTTGCCCACTGTCTTGTTGACCCAGTCCAGCACGGCTTTTTTGCGTGCCTCGAGATTCTCGAAGAACTTGTCCTCGGAGGCCTGGTTCCAGTCCAGCACATTGTCGTTGAACTTGACCAGCGCCACCAGATGGCCGTCCCGCTCCATTACCAGCGACTCGTCAACGCCCTCTATATTGTTGATTACCTGCTCAATCTCTTCAGGATAGATATTCTCTCCTGAAGGCCCCAGAATAGTATTGTTCAGGCGGCCCTTGATGTAATAATAGCCATCCTTATCGCAGCAGGCTACATCGTTGGTATGGAACCAGCCGTCATCGTCCAGTACCTGGCGTGTCCGTTCGGGATCTTTGTAATAGCCCAGCATAACGTTGTCGCCCCGACAAACTATCTCACCCTCGCCGGTGGCCGGGTCCATATTGTCCAGTCTGACCTCCACTTTCCAGGAAGCAACGCCTATGGAGCCCACCCGCTTGCGTTTGTTGACTATGACGTTGCACACCAGAGGAGATGTCTCGGTGAGGCCGTAGCCCACCGAATACGGGAAATGGCAATCCTTCAGAAACTGCTCTACCACAGTATCCATCTTGGCACCGCCTATACCGAAGAAACGCAATTTACCGCCGAAAGTCTTGACTAAGCGGCCACCTATTATGCGGTGCAGCAGGCGCGGCATACGGCGGTTCATCCAGCTGAGCACGCGGCTGCCGCGGATGGTGGGAAATACGCTGTTCTTTATGACTTTCTCTATGACCAGAGGCACCGAAAGCATAATGGTGGGGCGCACCTTTTTCAATGCCGGCAGCAATACAGAAGGCGCAGCCGGTTTCTGCAGATAGTATACACAGGCACCGACATAGAAAGAATATATGCTGGAAACGCCCATCTCATAGGCGTGGGCAATGGGCAGGATGCTCAGAAAACGGTCTTTCTTGAAGCACGGCTGCGCCTTGAAAGAAGCCACCAGATTGTGGCACAGGTTGCGGTGGCTCAGCATCACACCCTTGGCCTTTCCAGTGGTGCCGGAGGTGTAAATTATGGTGGCCAGGTCGTCCGGAGCGGGATCCTTGACCCAGCCGTCGCACTGGAAATCCTCTTTATTGGCCTTTATAAATTCAAAAGTCTCTATGTCGATTACCAGCGTAAGGCGGTCACGGCACTCCTGGCTCAACTTGGGCAGCAGGCGCTTGGACACAAACACCGCCTTGGTCTCGGAATGGTTCAGAATGTTGGTAATCTCGTTTTCGCTGCTGTCGGGCAGAATGGGCACCAGTACGCGGCCAAAGGCCGTCACGCTGAAATATGCTACCAGATAATTGGGCATATTCTGGCTGAGGATGGCCACCTTGTCGCTGGCGCTTATGCCATAGCGCGACATGCGCTGGGAGAGGCGCTCCACGGCGTCCTTGAAACTACCGTAAGTGTAGGCCTGACCGCCATCTACAAACTGAGTGGCACGGCGGCCCCTGTACTTGGTGGTAGAATATTCGTATACCCTGCGAAGGGTAGTATTGTGCGTCTCGCGGTATTTGAGACGCTGCTTATATGGAGATTTATTTTTTGCCATAAATTATTGCAAAGATACTATTTCATATCGAATTGTTCCCTTCCAGTTTGTAAGCACTTTTTGTCTTATTGGCAAATAATGACTATTATTGTGGCTGAAAAATGGCGTCCCGAAAGAACAGGAGCCACCCTCAAAGTTACAGTTTGAAACTTAATAAACCATTTTATTTAATAAACAATTGTTGGACTTATGAAAAAGATTCAATTGGGATTTTTGGCAGCCTTGCTGCTTATAGGACTTTCGATCTCTTCCTGCACTAAGGACGTCGGTCAAATATGTTTTCCGGTAAACACGGTTGACACATACGAAATTTATTCCGGCGAGACTCTGGAAATCGATATGAATATCGAGAACCTCATGGATGGTGAGCTTACTGTGGAGGCAAATTGCGAGAATCCCTTTTACGGGGTTTCTGTTTCAGATGTAGAAGGTGATAACTTCAAATTGACAGTCAACGCTCCCGATTTCATCAAAGAGCAGACAGAAATCAAGATTCCGGTGAAAGTCTCCGACGTGCACTACGACTTCAGGGAGCCCATCACCAAGACCATTACCGTTATCGGAAAGCCCGATGCAAATCTCGTCCGCGTTGCGAAGAAGGCCAACAGCCTTATCTGCGAGCCCGGCAAGATTGTATGTTTCAAGCCTTTCAAGGGAAACAGCAGCGATGCGATAGACTTTGATGCTGCAAGTCTTATCTGGCAGGACAAACAGAATCTCGTTTCCAAGATAATGAAGAGCGACGACGAAATCGTGGTCTGGCTCTCCGGCGACAGCGGCAACGCCCTTGTGGGTGCTTACAAAAACGGCAGCCTGGCCTGGACATATCACCTTTGGGTAATCAGCGAGAATCCCGCCGACAAACTGTTTGAGTTCACCGCAGAAGACGGTGCCAAATTCTCTTTCATTGACCGCAACCTTGGCGCTGTTGATGCAAATGCCGACGGCGGCTTCTATTATTATTGGGGCAACAGGCATCCCTATGCCGGTGCCGAAACCGCTCTCTATGACATCGAGGGCAACACCGTGGAATACAGCACAGAGGCCACCGCAACCATTTGCGCCGAGAACAGCCTGGACGATATCTTTGAGTACTCCCTGACCCGTCCTCTTACAATGTTCTCCAGCAACGACAACAGGAACGGCAACTATGAGTGGCTTTTCGCCCACAAGGACAAAGACAAATGGACTGCAAAGGCCGACCTTTGGGGCGGCGTAAGCGGCAGCAAGAGCATCTATGACCCCTGCCCCGAA
>JAFRRR010000114.1 GCA_017428035.1 Bacteroidales bacterium
ATATCGGAGGATATCCTTCCTGAAAAATCGGGGACGTCGCCACCGGCAAGGTTCTCTTTGAAGAAAGAGAAATTGTAAAGCGAGTCCACGCCTTTGAAGTGGGCGCCGAAAATATTTTCGGAAGTTTTGATCATTCCGGAACAATAGGCCACCCTCTGGCAGGCATCAATACCCGGGATTGAATCCAACTTGCCCAGATAGGAAATGCTGTCGGTGAAGGGATACTGCTCGTTGAGCGGGGTCTGGCCCGGTGCCACCAGTGCCATAGATCCCATATATGCGGATGTCTTGGAGCGGATTTCACTCCTGAACCCCAGCAGCACACATATAGAAACGATTATAACAAAGATACTTACCGCCACCGACACCAGGCCGATGACACTGCTCACGCTGCCCATACGGTCGCCTTTTGCCTCGGTGGCAGCACCGCTGCGAATCTTGCCGGCTATGTATCTGTACTTATTCATTTCTTGACGGGCACGGTTTCTTTAAGGTCTTCCCATCTTGCCAGAATATCCCTCACATAAGCGGTGGTGGTCTTGCCTATAAATTTGTTGTTGGTGGCGAATGTGGTTACAACTTCCTCCCAGTCGTTGGGATTCTTGCCCTCGGAGAGGGCGTGGTTGCGGCACTGCTCGATACGGCCGTCGCCGGCATTGTATGATGCCAGGGCAAACTTGATAACATTCAGTGAATCAAGCCCTTCCTGGTAATATTTGTTCATCAGGTACTTAAGGTACAGGCTGCCGGCCTTGATGTTGCCTTCGGGACTGAAGAGATCGCTCACTCCATAGCGGGCGGCAGTGACATCAGTGACCTGCATAAGGCCCTTTGCCTCTTTATATTCGGCCCCTACATAGTACTGGCTTTCCTGATACATCAACGATGCCAGCAGCAGCCAGTCAATGCCGGTAAGTGCAGAATAACGCTTTATTATTTCGTCAAACGGAGATACTTCCCCGGTGGCTGGATTTATGCGGGGCTTGCTGTAGGTACGGTACTGGCGCGCCACCGTACGCTTGTAAAGACGGCTGCCCATAAAATCGTCCAGCCAGACATTTATCATAGAGAGCAGCGTGGGGTCGGCAGACGAAGTCACCCAGTGGATGTTGTTTCTTATGGTGTGGGAGACATAGCAGGAGTCTTCCATATCCTCCGGAATATTGTCGTCGGGATGATCCAGCACCAGGATATCTATCTTATGCTCTTTCAGGGAATCCAGATAAGAAAGGCTGCTGTTGCCCGGCACAATCTCAACGGTCGCAGAGGCAAAGTCGCCAAAATACTGCAGCATCTCGTTGCTGAGGCCGGTGCCACGGCCCTCGCTGGGAGCCAGATGGCCGGCAAGGGCCACCGCACAGTGCAGTGTATCTTTGTCCAGGCGATAATCTTCTGCCGTGTCGGCCACTGTCTGCATAGGCTGAATGCCGGCCAGCGCAACCAGAATCAGACTCAGCACTATACAGCCTGCAAGATGCCTTGATTTGCTATTCGACATAGAATGGCCAGTAAATACCGAATTTGAGGCAACGAGTAGGTCTTATGTAGTCGTATGCAGAGAAATAGTCGCCGCGGGTGACGGTTTGCAGCACGTTGCAATATTTGACATAGAGGCAGGCACGTTTCCACTGGATGTTAACAAAGGCATCCACGCAGGGGCTGTTGCCCCATTCTTTTATGTTCTGGTTGTAGAAAACGCCCAGATCGGGCTCGTAGGCCTGGAGATAGTATTTGGAATACATCAGGCCGTTGGCGCCAATCTGCATTGTCATCACATTCTTTACAACGGGGAACTGGATATAATATCTCAGATTCAGAGTCAGGGTGGGCAGCGGGAGCACAGATTTGTCGCTTGAGAGCTGATATAGAACACGGTTGTCAAGATGCACCGGCCCCAGCTTTATATTCTCTGTAACATAGGCAGAGAGCACCGAAACCGGATTCTCGGCCTGCATTATCTCTGCATTCTCGTTGTAATAGGGCATCGATGTCAGCAGCGCATAACCCACGAAGGCAGAGAAATTGAGTCTGGGGATGGTCAGCAGGCCGGTGATTCTGGACTCCGAAGTCTTGCTTAGATCCTTGTCCCAGATATGGTGGTTGAAATATACGCTTTTCAAGAAAGGATGCGGCGTCTTAATGGCAGTTTCTATATGCGCGTTGAGATGAATGCCTTTCTTGATGGGATAGAAAGATAGCTTGACATTGCCCTGGAGGCTCAAGTCTCCGGCATAGTAACCTGTCAAATTCATCTGCCCCGATGCATCCCAGGCAAAATATTTCTTGATCATACCGTCCACGCCGCCATATACGTATGTATTCAGCTGGTTGACGGTAGTGACGCCGGTAATAAAGTCCGTTGGCCTGAAGCCATATAGTTTGAGGGCCTGCGCGCCCAGACCTCCGTGTATCGTAGAGACAAACGCGTCGGGAGCAAACGGCTGCAGCGATACGAACACCTTGTTTTCCAGGCGACGCACCGCAAGGCTGTCGTGGCTGGCCGTAGAATAAATATTGAACTGGTCACGATAGAATTCGCGGCCGGTCTGGTCGGAAGTACCTATCTCGTCGGTATAGAGTTTGGTATATTTAGACAGTTCGAAACTGTGGCCCAGATAGATCACTGTGCCCTCCCCCGCGGCCAGGGAATCCCTGTCCTTGCGGAAAAAATTCATCGGAACCGCCAGTGAATGGTTCAGGAACAGCGTGCGGCGTTTGAGCTCGTTATTGGCCTTCTGCAGTTTTACATCTATGGCCTTCAGGTCAATAATCGTGTCGCATACCCAGAATACATCCTTGACACCGCCGTTCTCCGTGCGCTTCACAGTCTGGCCAAGATAGCCGAAATGCATCTCGTATTTCTTTCCCACATAGTTGGCGCCTATAGAGAAGGTACGGTTGTCGGTATTCTCGTTTATCAAAAGGCCGGTGCTGCCGTAGCGCTGATAGTTAAGGGCGATGTTCAGCTCCGGAGTGATGTTCTGGGTGCTGAGCAGATTAAGGTCGGACTCTTCCCTGGTGGTTTCTGCAAACGGATTGCCCCAGTAAGAAAGCACGGTGTAGGGCGACTTGACATTGTACATCGGCATCGACTCGGGGTCGTATGAATACACCATATATGGCGTGAAGAACGGGGCAATGTCAAAATCCTTCCTGTTGAAATAGTTGGTGGACAACGCCGCGGACCCGGATGTTCCCAGATAGATGGCGTCAGCATCATTTTTCAAGAAAGGCAGGTCGTAGAAGTGATAGTTATAGGATGTGTCTATCTCTTCAAAATGAATCTTGTTGGTATTCTGGTCAAAGGTCCAGCGCAACCCCCTTTCGTAATACAGCGAGTCGGGGATTACAAACGATTCCAGGATTCGCGGCGTGTTCTCTATCACGCTGTCGCGGTAGGCTTTCTTGCGTTCTTTGCGCCACTTCCTGAACTCCCGTTTGCCAGGCAGGTTGTTTACGATAGAGTCGTTGTATTCTGCCATCAATGTGTCGAAATCGGCAAGTGTAGTAGTATCCACAAAGCTCCAGAACCACCTGGAGAGGGTATCCAGCTTTTCCCGGAGAAGCCAGGTGGCTGTGGTATCCATCACCTTCAGGCTGTCGGGGCCAAGCAGAAATGCACCGGTAGAATCGACCTTATAGACAACGGTGTCGGAAATAATCAGACGGGGGGATAAATCCCGTCTGGAGAAATGCGGCCTGCGGCCCTCGGCAGCAAATAAAACCGAGAGCATCAGCACAAATATCAGCAGGGCCTTTTTCATTAACCTACAAAGATATCAATTTTTGTTAACTTTGCCTTATGAAACATTATAGATTATATGTCTTGCTGGCGTTTGTCAGCATATTCTGTGCCATCAATCTCCAGGCGCAGACCCTTGAAGAGCAGTTTAAAGCCCTCCCTTCGGTAAAGAAGGTCGAGGTTTTGGATAAAGGCCAGTTTGCGGCCAAGTATCTGCTCTGGTTCGAACAGCCCGTAAGCTACAAAGACTCTTCAAAAGGGACCTTCTTGCAGCGCGTCTTCGTGGGCGATATATGCCGCGATTCATCTTCGGTTTTCGTCACCGAGGGTTATGGTGCCGAGTATGCAGCTAACCCCCGCTATCGCGATGAGCTGTCGCGTATGTTCAATTTGAACAACGTGGTGGTAGAGCACAGGTATTTTGCGCCTTCGGCTCCGGAAGAGCTTGACTGGAAATATCTTACGGCTGAAAACGAAGCCCGCGACCTGCACCGGGTCATCACCGAGCTAAAAAGCATATATCCCGGCAAGTGGATAGACACCGGCATCAGCAAGGGAGGCCAGAACTCCGTAATTTTCAGAGCCTTTTATCCTGAAGACGTAGATATAACAGTGGCCTATGTGGGGCCTTTCTGCCGCGGAGTGGAAGACGGCCGTCACGAGCCTTTCATTGCCGCCAACGGATCTTCCGATGCCGACCGCGAGGCTGTACGCACCTTCCAGGAGGAGTGGCTGCGCCGGCGCGAAACCATCCAGCCCAAGTTGGACTCTCTATGCAAGGCCAACGGCTACCAGTTCAGGATTCCGATGAGCGAGGTTTATGATATGTGCGCCCTGGAGTTTTCTTTCGCATTCTGGCAGTGGGGCATCCCCATCGAGAGAATCCCCTCTTCAAGCGCGTCTGACAATGAGTTCCTAAATTTTATGAACGCTGTGAGCGGCCCGGACTACTGGCAGATAGAGAATCCGCACGCACCGTTCTTTGTGATGGCGGCCAAGGAACTTGGCTACTATGGCTACGATGTGAAGCCGTTCAAGGATCTTCTCACAATAAAGAGCGCCAAGGGCTATCTGCACAAAATTTTCCTGCCCGAGAGCGCGCAGAACGTCAAGTTCAGCCGCAAGCTTTCCCGCAAACTGGACCGCTTTATCAAGCACAACAAGTGCAACATTATTTATATCTACGGCGAGTACGACCCCTGGAGCGCTGTACGTGCCGGGGACAAGCATTCCGAGACCAACCACATCTTTATCCAGCCCGGCGGCAGTCACCGTGCCCGCATAGGCACTTTTGACGAAGAGACAAGGGCCCAGATCAAAGGTATTCTGGAAGGCTGGTTGTACGAATAAGGCTTGAGTGAAAATAAAAATGGGCAGTCGGAAATCCGACTGCCCA
>JAFRRR010000115.1 GCA_017428035.1 Bacteroidales bacterium
AAGTGACAATCAGCAGGAAGATTGAGAGCAGCAACTGCCAGGTAGGCACCACACCGAACGGGATCCGGGCCAGCATCACCATAGGCGATGTGAACGGAATCAGCGATGCCCAGACGCTAAGCGGGCTGGACGGATGCTGGAACGTGTGCAGCATAATGAACAGGCCTATCATAAGCGGGATGGTGATGGGCAGCGACAGCTGATTGGTGTCGGCTTCGTTGTCCACCGCAGAGCCCACGGCCGCGAACATTGCGGCATAAAGCAGATAGCCCAGCACAAAGTAAATCAGGAAGCAGAGGAGAATCTGCCCGATGTTGATTTGTGCAATCTGGTCCATAACGGACGATATCTCGCCCAGGCTGCCCATATCCACCGGATTCACGTTGGCGTCGGGCAGCGGCGATTCTGACATCGCTGCAGTGACCTCTGCCATCTTTTCTGCCGTCTTGCTGGAAACCACGCCCTGCAGGCCGAACATCACTGCTCCGATAAGGATGATCCATATTGCGAACTGGGTGAGCGCCACCAGCGCCACGCCTATCAGTTTGCCCATCATAAGCTCGAACGAAGAGACGCTGGAGACAATGACCTCCACAATGCGGTTGGTCTTCTCTTCTATCACGCCTCTCATAACCATAGAGCCGAAGATGGCCACAAACATATAAATCAGGAAGCTGAGGACATAGGCAATGATCATATAAATCTCCACGGAATCCTTCTTTTCCTTGCCCTCGTTGGTCAGGGTATATGCGTCAACCCTGACATCGCTCCTGACCTTGCCCATAATCTCGTCAAAGTCCTGAATGTTGAGCTGCTGGAGCTTGCGGTCGCGCAGGGCCATACTGATTTTTTCCTCCACGGCGCTTTTGGTGTCGATGCCCAGAGGCTCCTTGGAGTATGCGGTTACGGCTGCATTGCCGGCGGAATCCAGCGGCGAGACATATATCAGGGTAGATGAATCAAAGGTGTCGAAACCAGCTTTGAGGCTCTCCTGGGTAGTCTCCACGGGGAGGAAATTGTAATGTGTCTTGCCGGAATCTTCGAAATAGCCTTCCAGCAAGCCGGTGTTGTCCACAATAGAAATCACCTGCTTGTCCTCTCCGGAATAGAGAGCGATTAGCACGGGTATGAACATCAGCGCCGCCATAAGCAGCGGGGTGAGCACGGTGAGCAGAATGAAAGATTTCTTCTTGACGCGGGTAGCGTATTCACGGCCTATTATGAGGCCTATATTGCTGAGTTTCATTTCTGTGATTCGCTAACAAGTTTGATAAAAATGTCGTTCATCCTGGGCACCATCCTGCGGGCGGAGATAATCTCTGCCTCGGATGCCGCCAGTTCTGCCAATACGCTGTTCACGGTGGCGCCTTCTGCCAGATTCAGCACGGCGCGCTTGCTGTCGCGAAGCTCTTCGCCAAGGGCCACGGTGTAAGTCTTGCCAGTCTCGGCCAGAGCACCGTTGTAGAGCAGTTCCAGCTGATCTGTGCCATAACGGGCGCGTACATCGTCGGTGGCGCCGGTCACAACCAGGTGGGACTTGTTTATAAGGGCGATATTGTCGCAGAGCTCCTCTACCGACTCCATATTGTGGGTAGAGAGTATCACTGTGGTGCCCTCTTCTTTCAGACGGAGAATCTCGTTGCGGATGGTCTGTGCATTCACCGGGTCAAAGCCGGAGAACGGCTCGTCCAGGATCAGAAGCTTGGGTTTATGGACCACAGTGGATATGAACTGCACCTTCTGGGCCATACCCTTGGAGAGTTCCTCTACCTTCTTGTTCCACCAGCTCTGAATTTTGAACTTTACGAACCATTTTTTCAGTTCGGCCTCGGCCTGGGCTTTGGAGAGGCCTTTGAGGCGGGCCAGGTACATCATCTGCTCTCCCACCTTCATCTTCTTGTAGAGACCGCGCTCTTCTGGCAGGTAACCTATCTTGCGCACGAACTCGTCGTCCACGGCCTTGCCGTCAAAAAAGACACGGCCCTCGGTGGGGATGGTGATGCGGTTTATTATGCGGATCAGCGTGGTCTTGCCGGCGCCGTTGGGGCCCAGCAGACCGAATATCTGCCCGTCAGGAATCTGCAGGGAGACATTGTCCAGCGCGGTGAATTCACCGAACTTCTTGGTTATATTCTTACATTCAAGCATAATCGCGACAGATTATAATTTACCGGCAAAGAAATCGTTGCCTTTGTCATCTACAAGGATAAATGCGGGGAAATCCTCTACCTGGATCTTCCAGATGGCCTCCATACCGAGTTCGGGATATTCCACGCACTCGATGCTCTTGATATTGTTCATACTCAGCACCGCTGCGGGGCCGCCGATGCTGCCCAGATAGAAGCCGCCGTGCTTCTTGCAGGCGTCGGTGACCACTTTGGTGCGGTTGCCCTTGGCAATCATCACCATGGAGCCGCCGTGATCCTGGAACTCATCTACATACGGGTCCATACGGTTTGCGGTGGTGGGGCCCATAGAGCCGCAAGGCATACCCTTGGGAGTCTTGGCGGGACCTGCATAAAGAATCGGATGATCCTTGAAGTATGCGGGGAGGTCTTCGCCGGCATCCAGACGGGCTTTGAGCTTGGCGTGGGCTATGTCGCGGGCCACGATGATGGTGCCGCTGAGACTCACGCGGGTGGCCACGGGATATTTGCTGAGTGTGGCGCAGATGTCCTTCATAGGCTGGTTGAGGTCTATGCGCACGGCATTGCCCTCGCCTGCGCGGCGCAGCTCGGCGGGAATCAGTTCGCCGGGATTGTCGTCCATCTTCTCTATCCAGACGCCGTCGGCGTTGATCTTGGCCTTGATGTTGCGGTCGGCAGAGCAGCTCACTCCCAGACCGATGGGGCAGCTGGCGCCGTGGCGCGGCAGACGTATCACGCGGATGTCGTGGGCAAATGCCACGCCGCCGAACTGTGCGCCCAGGCCTATCTTGCGGGCCTCTTCCAGCAGCTGTTTCTCCAGCTCGACATCGCGGAAAGCGCGGCCGCTGGCATCGCCGGTGGTGGGCAGGGAATCATAGTAATGCGTGGAGGCCAGTTTCACGGTGAGCAGGTTCTTCTCTGCCGAGGTGCCGCCAATAACGAATGCGATGTGATAGGGCGGGCAGGCCGCTGTGCCCAGGGTGCGCATCTTCTCTGTGAGGAAAGGCACCAGGGTTCCGGGATTCTGGATGCGGGCCTTGGTCTCCTGGTAGAGGTAGGTCTTGTTGGCGCTGCCACCGCCCTTGACCACACACAGGAAGCGGTATTCCATACCCTCCGTGGCTTCTATGTCTATCTGTGCGGGGAGGTTGCACTTGGTGTTGACCTCGTCGTACATATTCAGCGGAGCGTTCTGGCTATAGCGCAGATTCTCCTCTGTATAGGTCTTGTACACGCCTTTCGAAAGGGCCTCTTCGTCGCTGAAGCCGGTCCATACCTGCTGGCCTTTCTCGCCGTGGATAATGGCGGTGCCGGTGTCCTGGCAGAACGGGAGCTGGCCCTTGCAGGCCACCTCGGCGTTGCGCAGCATGGTCAGGGCCACATACTTGTCGTTTTCGCTGGCCTCGGGGTCATTCAGGATAGAGGCCACCTGGGCGTTGTGGCTGCGGCGCAGCAAAAAGTTGACATCGCGGAAAGCGGCGTGAGAGAGCGCTTCCAGGGCTTCCGGAGCCACCTTCAGTATTTTGTGGCCCTCAAATTCTGACACGCTCACTCCTTCCTTGGTCAGGCAATAATACTCGGTGGTGTCTTTACCGAGCTGAAACATAGGTGCGTAGAAGTAATCCATATCGATATTTAATTATTACTATTTCCGTTTTGCATAAGGTAGAGTTTCATAAACTCATTCAAGTCGCCGTCCAGCACGCCGGTGGTGTCGCTGGTCTCGTGGCCGGTGCGAAGGTCCTTGACCAGACGGAAGGGCTGCAGGGTGTAATTGCGTATCTGACTGCCCCACTCTATGCGCTTTTTCTGCCCCTCCAGCTCCGCCTGCTTTTCGCGGCGTTTCTGCAGCTCCAGGTCGTAGAGGTGGCTCTTGAGGATGCGCAGCGCGTTCTGGCGGTTGTCCAGCTGCGAGCGGGTCTCGGTGTTTTCCACCACGATGCCGGTGGGGATGTGCCTCACGCGCACGCCCGTCTCCACCTTATTGACATTCTGGCCGCCGGCGCCGCTGCTGCGGTAGGTGTCCCACTCCAGGTCGGCGGGATTGATCTCTATTTCTATGGTATCATCTACCAGAGGATATACGAATACAGAAGAGAACGAGGTCTGGCGCTTGCCCTGGGCGTTGAAGGGGGACATACGCACCAGACGGTGCACCCCGCTCTCGCCCTTGAGATAGCCGTAGGCATAGTCGCCCTCGATTTCGAGCGTGACTGATTTCACTCCCGCCTCCTCGCCTTCCAGCACATCCGCCACGGCCACCTTGTAGCCGTTGCGCTCTGCCCAGCGGGTGTACATACGCATCAGCATAGCGCTCCAGTCGCAGGACTCGGTGCCGCCGGCACCGCTGTTTATCTTGAGGATGGCGCCCAGGTTGTCGCCTTCGGCGCTGAGCATATTGCGCATCTCCAGCGCTTCTACGCTGGCCACCAGGTCGTCATAGGCCTTCTGGGCATCGTCGGCCGCGTCTTCGCCAAACTCCAACAGAACTTCAAGGTCTGCAAGCTTGCTCTCGGCGGCAGCATAGCCGTCGGTCCAGTATTTAATGCCGGAAATCTTCTTGAGGGTCTTTTCCGCCTCTTTGGGATCGTCCCAGAAGCCCGCCTCCAGAGTGGTGGCGTGCAGCTTTTCTACCTGCTCCAGTTTAGCAGGTATGTCAAAGATACCTCCCCAACGTCTTCAACCGCTGTGCGATTTTACTAACCTCGTCCTGTGTTATCATAAAACGCTTTTATTTGGTTATACGAATACCCGCGGCCGGCGCCGAATTTCACGAGCTTTGCAAACACTTCCTGCCTTTCCCCCTTCAGGGTCCGCAGCTTTGCCGCAAGCACGCTCTCCATCTTTTTCTGCGCCTTGGCAACATCTATCTGCTCCAGGGCGCTGTCTATCACCTCCCTATCTATCCCTTTGGCTGCCAGGGCATAACGTATCTTTTGCCCTCCCCAGCCGGCCAATGCGCTCTTGTCCCGCGCAAAAAAGGCCGCATATCGGCTTTCGTCTATATATTTATCCTCGCAAAGTTGCGAAATAATCGCTTGCGTGTCAATAGCATCCTCGCCCTTCATCCTCTCTATCTTGGCCGCGATATCCTTCTTGCAGTATTCCCTCATACTGCAAAGGCGGGTGAGGCGGGCCAATATCTTATCCTTTTCCATAGCCTAGAACCAGAATCCGAATCCAAGGTAGGCCCCCACCGAACGGGTATAGCTGTTCCAGTTGAGGTCAAACTCTATGGGGCCGGCCACAAAATCAAAGGCATAGCCCAGCCGGAAGCCGGAGATGCCGTTGCCCACGGCAAGATTTTCAAAACTGTATGCGTCGCGGGCGTAGTTGCCGGTGAGCATCAGATAGTGGCTCTTGTATATATTGTAGTGCAAATCCAGCCCCGCCACGGCCGCCATCGGGCCCATAGGCATCACGCCGGTAGAGCCATAGAAAGGCATCTGGTGCTGGCTGTAACGCCCCGCCTGGGTGCCGCCTATGCTGTTCATCATCACAGCCGGGATGTTCTGGCCAAGCAGCACCCTGGCGCTGATAAAAGGCAACAGGGTGAACCTTGGCCCCAGAGGCGCAGCCAGTTTGAAAGATGCATCAGTATCCAGGAAAGGAGAGCTGATTTCGCCATAACGGAAATCGGTGATATACGAGGCAGACGCCTTGAACTTGAATCCGCTGTGGGGGAACCAGGCATTGTCCTGGGTATCCACGTCCAGCTTAATTACCGGGCCGAAGAAGGTTTGGCGTGTGTCATCGGTGTTGTAACAGTCGGGCACCGACGGCAGGTCCAGGAATGTGCGGTAGTAATAAATATCCGCCTTGAGGCCGGCCAGGAAATGCATCCGGCGCAGATGGCCCGTAGAAACGGCCACTTCAAAGCCGTTCTGCAGATAGTCCATCAGATTGTAACGGCCGCCCGGCTCTTCGTAGATAGGCATTGCGTAGTGGCTCAGCAGATATCCCGCCTCGAATTCGGTGTAATTGCGGCCCAGGTAAGAATAACGCACCCCTAACTGATAGTTGTTGGCAAGCTTGGCCGTCAGTGCCAGACGGTGGCCGTAGAGGCTGTTGTAGTTGAACCCGACGGCCAGCAGTATGGCGGCCATCTCTTCTGTATCAAACCTCAGCCCCAGCCCCAGCCGGTTATTGCGGGCCGGCACCATTGTCATAGTAAGGTCAAACGGAGAGCGGACTCCGCCCAGCGAATACACCACCGAGCTGTAGGCCTTGGTGGCATAGAGTTCATCCACGGCACTTTCAATTTCGGAGAGGGATATCTCGTGCCCCGGCTCCAGGTCGAATTTGCGGCGCACCAGTTTCTCGTCTTTCTCGCTGATGCCCACGAACTTTATTGACGAGAGCACTATGCTGTCCTTCAGTTTGGAAGCCACCACCGCCTTTCTGGGAGCCGGCTGGGGCCCCACGAAGGTTTCGTCGTGCTCGCGCTCTTTGTCTTCAAGCATCTTTTTCAAGGCCAGTAATTTGTCACTCTGCGCCCTGGCAGCCTTCTCGCCGTTGTCAATCAGGTGGCGGAGACTCTCATTGTTGAAACTCATAGTGCCCAGACCGTCTATTTCGGGCTGGATCAGGATATCGGTATCAGCCACTGCATCTTCTGTCTTTGCATTGACTGTCAGTGTGATAAGCTTGCCCACCAGTCCCGACACCTGCTCCATATCGGCATTGTCGTTGTTGCTGGGGGTCTTGACGCCTATCACAATGTCGGCGCCCATAGCCCGGGCGACATCCACCGGGAAATTGTTGCGCATACCGCCGTCCACCAGCACCATATCTCCCGTTTTTACAGGTGGGAAGACTCCCGGTATTGCCATAGAAGCACGCAGCGCCATAGGCAGGATGCCACGGTCAAAGACCACCTCCTTGCCCGATACCAGATCTGTGGAGACACAGGCAAAAGGGATGGGCAGCGTCTTGAAATCACACTCGTCGTGATAACCCACTGTGCAGTCGGAGAGCAGGCTGTAAACTTTCTGCCCCGCCATAAGGCCCATTGGCAGCATCCCTCTTGCAGAGCCCTCGGGGGCCAGACGGAACACGTCGCCCGGCATCTGGCGAGGCTGCCGAGGCAGCTCGCGATAAAGGGAATCCTCTATCGGGAGGCGGGCCAAAGCCGCCTTCCAGTCAATACCGAACGGTATCTGTATCAGATATTTGGCATCTTCTACCTTCTGCTCGAAAGAGACATCTTCGCGCCGGACGTTGCCGGTTATCACATAGTCCCAGTCCTGGCTTGTGATTATGGAATCCATCTCGGCCGGCGTGTGCCCCACGGCATACAGGCCGCCCACCAGGGCGCCCATACTGGTGCCGGCAACCATATCCACCGGGATTCCGTATTCTTCCAAAACCTTTAGCACACCCACGTGCGCCGCACCCTTGGCGCCGCCGCCGCTGAGCACCAGCGCCACCTTGGGCCGCTGGGCTTCAGCAGAAAAAACTGTCAGTGCCAATGCTAAAAATATCGCTGCTATCCTTTTCATCATAATCAGTTCTTGGAATTTTTGCCTGCCAGAAGGCCGCAGGCGGCCATAATATCCTCCCCGCGCGACGCCCTTACGGGGCGGCACTGAGCCGCGCCCGGAAGGCCTCTATCATCTGCTCGCTGCCGCTGGCCAGGGGGCTGCCGGGAATCTTGTGGAAGCGGATCAGGTTGACCCTGCACTCCAGGCCGGAGAGCAGCCGGGCCAGGGCGTCGGCGTGACGCTTGGTGTCGTTGACGCCGGCAAACATAATATACTCGAAGGTGACGCGCCGCTGCCCGGTGAAATCGTACTGCCTTATCAGCGACAGCACCTCCGACAACGGGTACCGGTTCTCTACCGGCATCAGCTTCTGCCGCTCTTCGTGAAAAGGGTTGTGCAGACTCACCGCCAGGTGGCAGCGGGTGCTGTCCAGAAAATCCTTCAGGGTGGCCATATCGCCTATGGTAGAGAGCGTTATGCGCTTGGGACTCCAGCCGAAACCCCACTCCGAAGTGAGTATCTCTATGGCCGATTTCACATTGTCCCAGTTGTCCAACGGCTCGCCCATCCCCATAAACACGGCGTTGGTGAGCTCTTCCGCCTCGTCCACATCCATAAACTGGGCTATTATCTCGCGGGCGGAGAGATTGCCGTGGAAGCCCTGGCGGCCCGTCATACAAAAGGTGCAGCCCATTTTGCAGCCCGCCTGCGAAGAGACGCAAAGGGTGGCGCGGTCGCTCTCGGGAATCATCACCGTTTCTATATACTGGCCGGGGCGGACCGCCTCGAAGGCATACTTGCGGGTGCCGTCGCGGGAGGTCATAACCTCTGCGGGCGCCATATGCCCCACCTCGTATTCTGCAGCTAGCCTGGCGCGGTTCTCTTTAGAGAGATTGGTCATCTGGTCTATGCTTGCCACACGCTTTTTGTAGAGCCAGTCGGCAAGCTGTTTTGCCACAAAACGCTTCATCCCGGCGGCGGTGCAAACCCCCTCCAGTTGCGCCAGTGTCATACCCAAAAGAAATTGCGCCATTTTCAAATAATTTTAGGCAAAATTACTAAGAAAATGATTAAGTTTGCACCTATGACTAACGAAGAAGAGATAATCCGCAGAAGTTTCCGCCGCAAATGGTGGAACGACGTCAAGACCACCAGCAGCTGGTCCGTTTTCAAAATAATGGCAGAGTTCGTGCAGAGCTTTGAAAGGCTCTCAGAAGTGGGGCCGTGCGTGGCCATTTTCGGCAGCGCCCGCACCCTGCCCGACGACAAATACTACAGAGATGCTGTGGAGATTGCCAAACGCCTCACCAAGATCGGCTTCGGCATCATCACCGGCGGCGGCCCCGGCATTATGGAGGCCGGCAACAGAGGCGCCAAGGAGGGCGGCGGAGCTTCCGTGGGCCTCAACATCAAGCTGCCGTTCGAGCAGAGTTCCAACCCATATATCGACTCTGACAAACTGATCGATTACGACTATTTCTTCGTTCGCAAGACCATCTTTATGAAGTATGCGCAGGGCTACATCGCAATGCCGGGCGGCTTCGGCACCCTGGACGAACTAAGCGAGGCGCTCACGCTGATCCAGACCAACAAGCTGGTCTCCTTCCCCGTGATTCTGTACGGAAAGGACTACTGGAAGGGGCTGCTGGACTGGTTCCACAACACGCTCATCACTCACCACATGATCAGCGAGACAGACTTTGACATTTACCAGGTGGTGGACACAGTGGACGAAGCGGTGGCCATCATAGAGGAATTCTACAACAAATATGCACCCAAACCAAACTTTTAATATTATTTATTAACCTGAAACACAAACTATTATGGCTAAAGAAGAGATGAATCAAGCCGTGTCTAACGAGGAGAAGCTCAAGGCGTTGAAGGCGACAATTTCGAAGATTGAGAAGGATTATGGCAAAGGCTCTATTATGACGTTGGGAGACCAGCCGGATAGCGCTGTTTCTGTTATTCCGTCGGGCTCGATTGCCCTTGACCACGCGCTGGGGATCGGTGGATATCCCCGCGGCCGCGTCATAGAGATTTTCGGCCCCGAATCCAGCGGTAAAACCACTCTGGCGATACACGCCATCGCAGAGGCCCAGAAGGCGGGCGGCATCGCCGCAATGATAGATGCCGAGCACGCTTTTGACCGCAGCTATGCAAAGAATCTGGGCGTGAATGTCGACACTCTGCTTATTTCGCAGCCCGATAACGGAGAGCAGGCCCTTGAAATCGCAGACAACCTGATCCGCAGCGGCGCCATAGACATCATTGTGATTGACTCCGTGGCAGCCCTCACCCCCAAGGCAGAGATCGAAGGCGAGATGGGAGACAACAAGGTCGGCCTGCAGGCAAGGCTTATGAGCCAGGCGCTGCGCAAGCTCACCGCCAACATTTCCAAGACCAACACCTGCTGCATTTTCATCAACCAGCTGCGCGAGAAAATCGGCATCCTGTTTGGCAATCCCGAGACAACCACCGGCGGCAACGCCCTCAAATTCTACGCATCGGTGCGCATTGACGTGCGCAAGGTCACCCAGATCAAAGACGGCGACGAGGCCACCGGCAACCGCACCCGCGCAAAGGTCGTGAAAAACAAGATGGCGCCGCCTTTCCGCAAGGCAGAGTTCGACATCGTGTTTGGCGAAGGCATCTGCAAGGTCGGCGAGATTGTGGACCTGGCGGTGGAATACGACATCGTGCACAAGAGCGGGTCTTGGTTCAGCTACGGCGAGAGCAAGATTGGCCAGGGCCGCGAGGCTGTGCTGCAGGTATTGCGCGACAACCCCGAGCTCAGCGACGAGATAGAGGCCAAAGTGCGCGAGGCACTGGCAGCAGTGAGAGACTAATTATTAAAATCAGAAAATGGACGTAGTACTTAGCGGAATCCGCTCCACAGGCCATCTTCACCTTGGCAACTATTTTGGAGCGCTTAAGAATTTTGTAAGGATACAGGACACACACAAGTGTTTCTTTTTCATAGCGGACCTGCATTCGCTCACCACCCATCCCCACCCCGCAGACCTTCACGAAGGTGTCAAGACCATCCTCGCGGAGTATCTCGCATCGGGTCTGGACCCGGAAAAGTCGGCCATCTTCGTGCAGAGCGAGGTGCCCGAGGTCAGCGAGCTGTATGTGCTGCTCAATATGCTGGCATATAAGGGAGAGATGGAGCGCACCGCTTCTTTCAAAGACAAGGTGCGCCACAACCCCAACAATGTAAACACGGGTCTTCTGACCTACCCGGTGCTTATGGCCTCCGACATCCTCATCCACAGGGCCAAATATGTCCCCGTGGGC
The DNA here is from genome assembly GCA_017428035.1 of Bacteroidales bacterium. GTDB lineage: Bacteria > Bacteroidota > Bacteroidia > Bacteroidales > UBA932 > Equibacterium. The sequence goes on from JAFRRR010000115.1 coordinate 10,931, forward strand.
AAGGACCAGGAGCAGCATCTGGAGATTGCACGCCTGCTGGCGCGCCGCTTCAACAATATGTACGGCTGCGACGTGTTCCCCGAGCCCGAGGCCTTCAATTTTGGCAGCAACCTGGTCAAGGTGCCCGGCCTGGACGGCAACGGCAAGATGGGCAAGAGCGAGGGCAACGGCATATACCTTTGCGACGACGAGAAATCCATCACCAAGAAGGTTATGCGCGCAGTCACCGACAGCGGCCCCACCGAGCCTAACAGCCCCAAGCCCGAGGTTATCGAAAACCTGTTCACACTGCTCAAGCTTGTGAGCGAGCCCTCTACCGTGCAGTATTTCGACGAGAGGTGGAACGACTGCTCTATCCGCTACGGCGACTTGAAAAAGCAGCTCGCAGCCGACATCTGCAAGGTGACCCTCCCCATTCGCGAACGCATAGAGAGCATCTACAACGACAACGAATACCTGCACAAGGTCACCGCTATGGGCCGCGAAAAGGCACGCGCCTCCGCCCAGGCCACCCTGGCCCTTGCAAAAGAGGCCGTAGGTCTCAAGATGTTCTAGAGGCGCTATGTCCAAAGAACCAGAGCTCGCCCAGATCCACGCGGGGTTTCCATCCCCTGCGGAAGATTTTATGGACGTAGCCCTGGACCTCAACAAAGAGCTTGTCAGAAATCCCTCTTCAACCTTCTTTGCAAGGGTGAAGGGGGATTCTATGATAGAAGACGGCGTGTGCGACGGCGATATGCTGATAATAGACAAGAGCGCCGAACCCGCCGACGGCTGCCTGGCCGTCTGCTTTGTGGATGGCGAATTCACCCTGAAGCGCTATCGCAATATGGGCAGCTACGCCCTGCTGATTCCCGCCAATAAAGAGTACAAACCCATCCGCGTGGACGCCGACAACCAGTTTGCCGTGTGGGGCGTCGTGAAATATCTCATAAAAAAGGTTTAAGCCTATGCTGGGGCTGTGCGACTGCAACAACTTCTTTGTGAGTTGCGAGAGGGTGTTCCGTCCCGATCTGGAGGGGCGGCCAGTGGTCGTGCTCTCCAACAACGACGGCTGCATAATTGCCCGCAGCAACGAGGCCAAGGCCCTGGGCATCAAGATGGGGACGCCGCTCTTCCAGGTCCGCGACCTGATCCGCAGGGAAAACATCTCGGTGTTCTCTTCCAACTATCAGCTCTATGGCGATATGAGCCAGCGGGTTATGAACATCCTGCGGCAGTCGGCGCCCGGCATCGAGGTCTATTCGATAGACGAAGCCTTCCTGAATCTGGACCAGATGCCGCTGGAAAAGCTGCAGCCGTTTGCCCGCGCCCTCTCGGCCCGCATCCGACGCGAGGTCGGTATCCCCGTCAGCATAGGGGTCTCCCCAACCAAGACGCTGGCCAAAATAGCCAGCAAGCTGTGCAAGAGCTATCCGGCCCTGAAAGGCGGCTGCCTGATGTACCGCAAGCAGGATGTGGAAAAGGTGCTCTCAAAGTTCCCAGTGGGCGATGTCTGGGGCATCGGCCGCAGGATCTGCGCCCGGCTGAACGCAATGGGCATCACCACCGCCCTGGACTTCTACAACCTGCCGGCAATGGCAGTGGACAGCCAGTTCACCGTGACGGGGCTGCGCACCTGGAAAGAGCTGCACGGGGAGCCCTGCATAGGCTTTGAAGATGTCCAGCAAGACCGGCAGACAGTATCCATCTCCCGCTCTTTCGCCAAGGAGATGACCACCCTTGAAGAGCTGGACGCCGCCATCAGCACCTTTACCGGCAAGGTGGCAGAGAAGCTGCGCAAAGACGGGCTCTGCGCCGAGCAACTGGGGGTCTTCATCCTCACCAACCGCTTCCGCGAAGACCTGCCGCAAAACTATCAGATAAAGACCACCCTTTTCGAGGTGGCCACCGACGACACTCTGGAGCTCTCAGAGAGGGCCGCCACCAGCCTCAGGCAGATATTCCGCCCGGGCTTTGCCTACAAGCGGGCCGGCGTAATAGCCACCCGGCTGGTGCCCAAAAAGGGCGTGCAGGCCTCTTTCCTGGACACCATAGACCGCGACCGCCGCTCGCTTTTGATGGACATAATAGATAACATAAACAAGGTCTCCGGCAACTACACCGTGCGTCTGGCATCACAGGGCGCAATGGACCAGTTCTCTACGCGGGCTATGGTTTCAAGGCGGTTCACCACCAGCTGGGACGAGATTATGGAAGTCAAATGCTAGAGCATCCGGTCATCATCACCCGCCGCCGCACATCGCGCATTACCATCCGCATCAACAAGGACGGCCTGGTGCGGGTCAGTGCGCCGCGCTTTATGCCGATTGCGACTATCAAAGCCTTTGTGCGCAGTCATCAGGACTGGATAGAGAAAAACCTGGAGAAGGCCCGGATCCGCAACGGCCATCAGCAGGAATTCTACTCCGGCCTTGACATCTCCACCCCGGCCACCCGCAAAAAGGCGGTGGAGCAGTTGCAGCAAATAGTGGCGCCGTTGATAAAAAGACACGCTGCCGAAATGGGCGTGGCGCCTTCC
>JAFRRR010000116.1 GCA_017428035.1 Bacteroidales bacterium
CTTATGAATATAATGGATACTATATCCATCTTCCAGCATCCTCATATACTTGAGGCGATCCTCATAACAGTGTTTCTTGTACTTTTTTGACATAACAAAACCCCGAAAGTTTTTTGTCTAACTTTCGGGGTTCATGTCACAAGGAGCCGGCTGTTTTGCTGTGATCATCAACTTACAGTCTCTTCTTTAGCTCAGCAGCCAGTTCTTCGTAGCCGGGCTTGCCAAGCAGGGCGAACATATTCTTCTTGTAGGCCTCCACGCCGGGCTGGTTGAAAGGATTCACGCCCAGCACGTAGCCGCTTATGCCGCAGGCCTTCTCAAAGAAGTAGAACAGCCATCCGAGGTTGAATTCGTCCATACTGGGGATTTCTACCTTGATCTGCGGGACGCCGCCGTCTATATGTGCAATAATAGTGGCGTTCATAGCGGCCTCGTTGCACTCCTCTACACGCCTGCCTGCCAGATAGTTGAGGTTGTCGAGATTGTCCTTGTCAAAGGGGATGAGCATCTCGCGCCGGCAGCTTGCAACGTGGAGTACGGTCTCGAAGAGGGTGCGCTCACCTTCCTGAATGTACTGACCCATAGAGTGCAGGTCGGTGGTGTTGGTCACGCTTGCGGGGAAGATGCCCTTGCCGTCCTTGCCCTCGCTCTCGCCGAAAAGTTGTTTCCACCATTCTGAAACATAGAGCAGGCGGGGATTGTAATTCACCAGGATTTCTGTCTTGTATCCGGCGTCGTAGAGCATATTTCTCAGAGCCGCATATTGGATAGAAGGGTTGCTTTCGCTGCGCTCGCTGCAGACTTTCTCTGCCTCCTGTGCGCCGCGGACCATAGCGTCTATGTCATAGCCTGCAAGCGCGATGGCCAGCAGACCCACCGGTGTCAGCACCGAATAACGGCCGCCGATGTTGTCTTCAATTACAAAGGTGGTGTAACCCTGTGCTGTGGCCAGACTCTTCAGGGCGCCGCGGTTGCGGTCGGTAACGGCAACAATACGTTCGGCAGATTCTTCCATACCGTATTTCTGCTCTATATATTGCTTCACGATGCGGAATGCTACAGCCGGCTCTGTGGTTGTTCCAGATTTGGAAATAACCACGCAGGCGGTGTTGCGGTCTTCTATGACATCGGTGAGTTCTGCCAGATAATCTTCACTCATATTGCTTCCGGCAAAGAGTATATGCATCCCTTTATTAGACAGTTTTGCTGTGAAATTGTGGCCTAGCGCACTTATGGCAGCCTTTGCTCCAAGGTAGCTGCCGCCGATGCCGATGACTACCACCGTATCGATATTCATTGCCTGCCAGCGGGATACAACATCCTTGTATTCATCCATCACCTCTTTGGTAATGGTGCTGGGTAGATGGTTCCAACCGATAAAGTCGTTGCCGGCGCCGCTGCCTGACTCCAGGGTGTCGAATCCCTTGAGAGCCTTGTCCATATAGGAGTTAATCTGCTGTTCGTTTGCGAATGGCTTGCATCCGCTCTTGTCAATCGTGATCATTTTTATATGTGTTTTTAATTTTTGTCCAGACTTCAAAGGTACACCATATGGCTTGAAAATGAAAATCTTTCAAAAATCTTTGGTTAATTCAAAAAATAGCATACCTTTGCATTCCCCAAAGGAACACCTGCCCAGGTGGTGGAATTGGTAGACACGCTACTTTGAGGGGGTAGTGCCTGTTTTAGGGCGTGCAAGTTCAACTCTTGTCCTGGGCACAAAAAAAGCAGACGAAAGTCTGCTTTTTTTGTGCCCAAAGGGCACTTATTTTACTAGGGGGCGCTGCCCCCGAATACAAAAAAAGAGACCCTTGTGGGGGCCTCTCTAAATCGCCTGAGTTTCTAATGATTAGAAACGGTCTTCGCTGGAAACGGTGAGTTTCTTGCGACCGTGACGGCGACGTGCTGCAAGCACGCGACGGCCGTTGGGAGTGGACATACGCTCGCGGAAGCCGTGTTTGTTGCGACGCTTGCGGATAGAGGGCTGAAATGTGCGTTTCATATCGTGTATTTTTTATTATTTCGATTTTTTGGGACTGCAAAAGTAAATAGTCTTGAGCAAATTACCAAAAATTATTGCGATATGACCACAACTTTTTTCGTTTCGAACCAATCTTCTTTGAAAAACAGGCTTATATCGCTGATCATCACCTTCTTGGGATTGAGCAGCCGGCGCGAGTAGCACATCTGAAGTTCCGATTCCACATCACCGCCCTTGAGGCAGATGATACCCTTGCGGTATTTTCCGCGGACCCACGGGATGAATTTGTCCATCGATGTCACGGCGCGCGAAACCACCCAGTCATAGGTGTCGGGCAGGCTCTCTGCCCGGGCGTTGACCGTCTGGACATTCTCCAGCCCCAGGGCCTCGGCCACGGCCCCTGCAACCTTGATTTTCTTGCCGATTGAGTCGCATAGGGTAAACTGGTTGCCTGGATAATAGATGGCCAGAGGGATGCCGGGAAAGCCGCCGCCGGTGCCGACGTCCAGAATGCTCTGTCCGGCAGGGGAGAGGGCGTTGTCAAAGGCTGCCGCAATGGCCAGGGAGTGCAGCACGTGGTGCTGGTAGAAGCACTCCATATCCTTGCGGGAAATCACGTTTATCTTGGAATTCCAGTCGGCATAGAGGTCCTGCAGCGCTGCAAACCGCTCGCGCCGCCTGGGGTCCAGTCCGGGGAAATAATTAAGCAGTTCTTCCATTAATGTGCCTCCAGCCAGTTTTTGCCGGCATTGCAGTCCACGATTACCGGGACGGCCAGCTTGCAAACGTTCTGCATCTGCTCCACAACCATCTTCATAAGTTTTTCCCTCTCATCTTCGTACACGTCAAACAGCAGTTCGTCGTGTATCTGAAGCACCATCCGGCTGCGGTAGCCGTCTTCTTTCAAACGCCTGTGCACGGCAATCATAGCCAGTTTTATGATGTCGGCACTGCTCCCCTGGATGGGTGCATTCACGGCATTGCGCTCTGCCAGGCTGCGGACGGTGAAATTCTTGGAGTTGATGTCGGGAAGATAGCGCCGCCGGCCGAAAATGGTCTCTACATAACCCTTTTCTTTGGCGTGGGCGATTACGCCGTCTATATAGGTCCGGATGCCGGGGAAACTGCGGTAGTAGTCGTCTATCAGGTTTTTGGCGTCGGTGCGGGAGATGCCCAGCCGCTGCGCCAGGCCAAACGACGATATGCCGTACATTATGCCAAAGTTGGCCGTCTTGGCCTGCCGCCGCTGGTCTTTGGTGACCTGGTCCACCGGCACCTTGAAAATTTTGGCGGCGGTGGCGGCGTGGATGTCGTCGCCCGTCTGGAAATCGGCCACCAGAGACGGGTCGCCGCTAAGGTGGGCCATAATGCGCAGCTCTATCTGCGAATAGTCGGCCGCCACAATCCAGTCTGCCTCGGGCACAAAGGCGCGGCGGATCTCCTGGCCCAGCGAGGTGCGGACGGGGATGTTCTGCAGGTTGGGCTTGACGCTGGACAGACGTCCGGTGGCGGTGAGCGCCTGCGTGAAGGTGGTGTGCACGCGGCCGTCGGCGGGGTCGATATACCCGGGGAACGGCGCTATGTAGGTGGTCATCAGCTTCTTGAGCCCGCGGTATTCCAGAATCATTTCTATCACGGGATGGCGGTCGCTCAGGGCCTGAAGAGTCTCTTCGTCGGTGGGCCAGGCCCCGTTGCGGCTCTTTTTGGCCTTGGGGTCAAGCTTCAGCTTCTCGAATAGAAGGACTCCTATCTGTTTGGGAGACTGCACGTTTAGGGCAGGATCTTCTGCAATGTCGCGGATATGTGCTTCCAGGCGGTCGATGTCGCCCTGCAGAGAATTGCCGAATGCGTCCAGCTGCGCCACATCTATCTTGACTCCGGTGTGCTCCATATCGTAGAGGACGCCTATAAGCGGCATCTCTATGGTTTCGTAGAGGCTCCAGAGACTCTTCTCGCGAAGTTCTTTTTCTATCACGGGCGCCAGTATTCCTGCGGCCACGCAGCTGCGGCGGGCAGTTTCGGCCTCCTTGCTTACACTCTCCGGCTCTGCCATGGAAAAGAGGTCCAGCTGCTGCGGCTGCTGCGGTTCACCGGAGGTGGCGGGAGAGTCCAGCTCCATATCCAGATAGCTGCGCAGCAGATAGTCTATCTTGTGGTTGACTTCCGGATTCAACAGGTAGTGCATTATCTCGATGTCCTTCAGAGGGCCTTTAATCTCTGCGCCAAGCCTGTGCATCGCCTCTTTGAGGCCGTGGCCTGTTTTGGTCACGGAAGGGTCTGTCAGTAGCGCCAGCGCGGCAGAGTCTTTCAGGGGGAATTCTGCCCACTTGCTGCCGCAGGCCAGGATAATCCGGTCGGTGATGTTCACCGCCACGCTGCCTGAATTGCGAGCCTGTTTCAGAAGGTCGTCCGCAGTAGTTTCGCTGCACTGAAGATGCTTTGCTTCAGCTACGATAGCCGCACTGCCTTCGCCTTCTGGAAGCATCTTCAGCAGGCTGCGGAACTCGTATTTGTCAAACAGCTCGCGCACTGCGGCGTTGCAGCAGGCTGTCAGCGCCAGGTCGCCAATAGAGAAGTCTATGTCGATGTCATCTTTGATGGTCACCAGAAACTTGCTCATCTCTATATGGTCGCGCGCAGCCTCAAAGCTCTCGCGCAGCTTTGGAGTGAGTTCGTCCAGATGGGCATAGATATTCTCTACGCTGCCGTATTTGCCAATCAGTTTCTTGGCGCCGACCTCGCCCACGCCGGCCACACCGGGGACATTGTCGGCGGAATCGCCCCAGATAGTTAGTATGTCTATCACCTGACGGGAATTCTCAATGCCATAGTTGGCGCATATGGCGGCCTCGTCCAGCACTGTGTCGTCGTCGCCAGACTTGCCGGGTTTGAACTGGAAGATGTTGCCGTGCACCGCCTGGCCAAAGTCCTTGTCGGGGGTCACCATATACACCTGCATATTGTCGCCGGCGAAATGCTTTGCGGCAGAGCAGATTACGTCATCCGCCTCGAATCCTGGGCGCATCAGCACCGGGATTTCCATGGCCTTCATCAGCTCGCACAGCGGCTCCAGCGCCTCGTGCACCAGTTCCGGTGCCTCGCTGCGGTTGGCCTTGTAGGCGGGGTAGGCCTCGTGGCGGAAGGTGGCCGCGTGCGGGTCAAACGCCACTGCCAGGTGGGTGGGATGCTGCTTGGTGATAATCTCCAGCAGATATTTTGTGAAGCCGTACAGGATGGAGGTGTCAACCCCTTTGGAGTTGATCATAGGGCGCCTCATAAAGGCGTAGTACATCCTGAAAATCAGCGAATGTCCGTCTATCAAGAATAATTTGTCCATCTTGACAAAGGTAAAAATTATATTTGTATCTTTGCCACCCGCAAATCCCGAATACAAACAATTAATCTTAAATACAATGCGTAGAAAAATCGTTGCCGGCAACTGGAAGATGAATACCACCGTTGCCGAAGGTGTGGCTCTGGCAAAGGAGCTCGTGGCTAATATGAATCAGGTTCCCGCTGATGTAAATCTGGTGGTGGCACCGCCGTTCGTGCATCTGACCAGCGTGGGCGAGGTTATCAAGGATAGCAAGATTGCTCTTTCCGCTCAGAATTGTGCCGATCAGCCCAAGGGTGCTTTCACCGGTGAGGTTGCTGCCAATATGCTGGCAGGAATCGGTTGCCAGTTTGTGATTCTTGGCCACTCCGAGCGCCGTCAGTACTACGGCGAGACTTCCGCAACTTTGGTCCCCAAGATCAAGCTCGCTCTGGAAAATGGCCTTCAGCCTATCTATTGTGTGGGTGAGATGAAAGAGGAGCGTCTGGCAGAGAAGCATTTCGATGTAGTAAAGGCTCAGATAGAGGAGGTTCTCTTTGGCCTCAGCGCAGAGGAGATGGGTCACATTGTGATTGCCTACGAGCCCGTATGGGCCATCGGTACCGGCCTCACCGCTACCAACGAGCAGGCTCAGGAGATCCACGCTTTCATCCGCAAGCTTCTTGCTGACAAGTTCGGTAAGCAGATCGCTGAGGATTGCACCATCCTTTACGGCGGCAGCTGCAAGCCTTCCAACGCCAAGGAACTTTTCGCCCAGCCCGATATCGACGGCGGTCTGATTGGCGGCGCTTCCCTCAAGGCAGCAGACTTTATTGCTATCGCACAGAGCTACTAATCGATACTCATATATAACGAAAGAGTGCTTCTCGGTTCGGGGAGCACTCTTTTTGTTATCTGATGGCAGATAGCCTACGCCTGAAAGGTTCAGGGCTTAGTCTGCGTTCGGCTCCCCTCCATTCAAAAACGCCGGGCTCGAGAACTCGCGCTTCGCGCTCAGACAGCTCTCGCCTGATCGGCGTTTTTTTCGATACGGGCTGCCTCGCTGTAGCGAGGCAACGCCTCACTCCGAAACCGCCCCGAACTCTTTCAGGCATCCGGCTGTTATCTGCTATCGAGTCGTCAGGTGATCTCTTCTATCGTTACATTAGGGCTTGATATCTTAAAATATCATTTTACAGATTTGTCAATATTGACATTATTATCCGAAATTGTATTATTGCGCTATCGGGCTGTCCGTCAGTCGCTTGGGCTGTGTCGGTTTTCAGAAACGGACATAGTTTTGCATAAAGTCAGAAACTCTCTGCATCTATGGGTTCTCCAATTATATCTTTGGGACAAAACCAGGTATAATAAACATATAGGAATCTATGGAAACAGAAGTAATTGCAAAGAAAGGAAACCGCTCCATTACGTCGTTAATAGAGGACGTGGAAGAGAAGATCGTTGTTATTAGAAATCAGCAAGTGATTGCAGATGCAGATGTGGCAGTCCTATACGGCGTGCAGACCAAAGATATTAATCGAGCTGTTCGCAACAACCCGGACAAATTCCCGCCGCATTATATGTTTGAACTGACTATAAGCGAGTTGCGAGATATGAGGTTAAAAATTTTAACCACAAATGTATCTTCAAATAGTCACAGTCCTACCAAAGTTTTCACTGAACGCGGGCTTTATATGCTGGCCACAATCCTTAAAGGAGAACGTGCCCGTGCGGTAACGTTTGCCATTATAGAGACTTTCGCCCAGATCCGTGAACTAAAGCGGGAGCTCCTGGAAATGCATCAGGAAACCGACAAAGACAAGCAGAAAGCAATGATGCAACACTTTGGGGAAGTTCTAACCGATTTAGTAATGCCGGACCTCCAGACATCCGAGACGGAATCATCATTGGAAATAAACTTCTTTATAGGAAAACTCAAACATACCGTCAAGCGGGTGAGGAAAGAAGATTAACGAAGAAGCATTTACAGCATCTCTTTCCAGCTTCCGGAGTAGTAGGCTTTGGAAAGGCGCTGGAGGGAGGCCGTGTCGCCGGCGGCGAGGAAGCGCTGCTCGAGGTCTTTGTAGATGTAGAACTGCAGCCACCAGCCGTTGTGGTAGCGCTCGCGCGGGCTGTGGGCGTCCAGCAGTTTGGCGTACCAGGAAGTCTGGATGCCGTATTTCAGGGCCACCTTGCGGGCATCCCGAGCCCTCTTCCACATCCCGTCGGAGACTTTCCTGAACAGGCGGGTGAAGTCCTTGTATTTCATCTTTGAGACGTCCAGAACGTCGCAGCGGTCGTCCAGACCCAGTTCGTGCAGCGAAACCTCGAATTCATATTCGCGGTCGCCGTCCAGGTCATATTTGATGCAGTCCAGGAAACCGTTGCCGTTTTCGTCCAGGTATTCCACGGTGGCAAAGCTGCCGGGAGCGGTGTTCTGCCAGCTGCGGTTGAAGCCCTGGTAGTATTTGGTGTTCTGGTCTATGCGCCAGGCGCCGCGTTCGGCCCCGTAGAGATGGATCCGGCCGTCAAAGCGTCCCACATAGATGTCGCCGCCGCCCGAGAAATCTTCGTCCCACTCGCCGCGGTCGCCCGTGACGTCGGCCTGCGGGTTATTGTCCAGCCCGCCCTGGTTGGAGCCGGTTTTGAAGGCGTCCATATTATCGTAGAGCTCCACGCGTTCCCATCGGCCGCAGTCGTCATCTTCGTCCCATACGAAAAGGGCGCGCTGCCATTTGCCGGCAAAGCCGACCTTGAAGGCCTGCTTGCGGTCGGGGTAGATGAGCTCTGTGAGCTGCCTGTAGCGGGGGTCGGGGAAGAATTTGTCGGCTTCGGGCAGGCCGCGCATATTTTTAAGCGGATGCGACAGATTGCGGTAGTCTATGGCCTTTTCGCCGCGGTAGCAGAGCGTCATATCGAAGTCGAAATCGTTTCCGGCGGCATTGTCGTTGTCCATATCTATTCCCATCGAGAACCAGTGCATCCAGCCTTGGTGCTGCATCAGGTCGAAGCCGGCAGCCTCGGCCGCCTTGTCGGGCAGCTGTCCGTCGCAGAAACGCACCGCCATCTCGCTGAGGCCGTCGCCGTCCCAGTCATAGAATAGGAACGGATTCTCCCATTGGTAGCGCAAATCCTGCATTCCGTCGGGCTTGCGGTGGGTCTTCAGGAAGGTGGAATTGCCGCTGTAGTCGGTGTAGAAATCGCTGATGCCGTTTTTCTCCCAGCAGGAGAGGGTCATTGCGTTCCAGTCGAAATAGTTGAACACCCCGTCGCCGTCGTCGTCAAAGACGTACATATAGTTGATGTTGTGAATGCCGTCGCGAGGGTATTCTATTATGAGGTTGAGGTCGGCCTTGCCGTTTCCCGTCTGGTCGGCCCATTTTATAATAAGGTCGTACTTGCCGTCCTTGTTGCGGTCTGCCAGCAGACAGTCGTTCACGGTGTCGCCCTCAATGTCGCCTTCTTTCATATTGCCGTCCTCGTCCAGCCACAGGATGGTGATGTCGCCGTAGATGTAGCTTTTCACGGCATCCTGCCTGCCGTCGCCGTTGAGGTCCAGGAACTCGGGATTCTCGCCCACGGGAATGCGCAGCGGCATAATCCGGGTGCTCTGGTTCCAATAGCCCTGGGCAAACGCCTGCAGGGCTGCCAGTGCAAAGGTGACAGTCAGAAAAAAGCGTTTCACGGTGATTATCGCTGGTCTATAATCTTGACGCCGGGATATTTGGCGGGATCGAAGGTAACCTCTTCGGGGGTTACGCCAACCTGGAAGTTCTCCATAGAAATGGTGATGCCTTTCTGCTTGGCGGTGTAGTAAAGAGGCAAATATGTCTGCTTGCTGACAGCCATCTTAATGTTCTTGGGGTCGTCTTTGTTGGTGTTGGTCTTGGCCTTTTTGCCGGTCATATACCACGCATTGTCGTCTTCCTTCACGATTTTGAGGTCGTAGTCCTTGTCCACACCCTCGAAACTCTTTGTCTGACCATCGTCTTTGCTGCCTTCGCTATCGGCTTTTTTCTCTACTTTCTTTATGGTCACGGTGTTTTCCTTGGGGTTGTAGGTCCACTCGGTGTCGGGTGTGCGCCAGGTGATGTCAGCGTCTTCCTTGCCGATAGCCTCCATCCTGAAGTTGTCGCCGTTGATCCAGGTGCGGCCGCCTATCTTACCGATGATGGGCAGTGTCATAATCATATCAAAGGCCTGGCCCATAGTCTCGCCTTTCGAAAGCTCTTCGGACATTTTGGCGCAAATCTCAGGTATGCTCTGTGCCTTGACTGTAAATGCCGCAGCGATGATGATGGCGGCTGTCAAAAAAAGTCGTTTCATTGTATGTGATTATACTGATTATAGTCCTGTGTATGTGCTGGGAGAGATGGCCCTAAGCTCTTCTTTCACGCTGTCGCTGACATTCAGGCTGTCTATAAAACCGGCGATAGTCTCGCGGCTGACGCCCTCGCCGGTGCGGGTAAGCGCCTTGAGCGTCTCGTACGGGTTGGGATAACCCTCGCGGCGCAGAATAGTCTGGATGCCCTCTGCCACCACGGCCCAGTTGTTTTCAAGGTCGGCCTTAAGCTTGTCCTCATTCAAGATCAGCTTGCCCAGGCCCTTTTTGAGCGATTCCAGCGCAATCACGCTGTGCGCAATGGGTACACCCACGTTGCGCAGCACGGTAGAGTCGGTAAGGTCTCGCTGCATTCTGGAGATTGGCAGTTTGGCGCTGAGGTGATGATAAACGGCATTGGCCACGCCCAGGTTGCCTTCGGCATTCTCGAAATCTATGGGATTGACCTTGTGCGGCATTGCAGACGAACCGACCTCGCCGGCCACCACCTTCTGGCGGAAATACTCCATAGAGATGTATGTCCAGATGTCGCGGGAAAAATCAATAAGGATGGTGTTGATGCGCGCCAGGCAGTCGAAAATAGCCGCCAGATTGTCGTAATGCTCTATCTGTGTGGTGGGCCAGGAGTGCGCCAGACCAAGCTTTTTCTCTACGAAACTGTCGGCGAAAGTCTTCCAGTCTATCGAAGGATAGGCCACGTGGTGGGCATTCATATTGCCGGTGGCGCCGCCGAATTTGGCGGGATATGAAAGAAGCGACAGCTGCCGCATCTGTTCTGCGAGGCGGGCGGCGAACACGCCGAATTCCTTGCCCAGGCGGGTGGGGGATGCCGGCTGTCCGTGGGTGTGGGCCAGCATCGGCACATCTTTCCACTCCTCTTCGTAGCCGCGGATAATGCCGCATACTTCTTCCAGAAGCGGCATAAAGACATCGGCTATGCCCTCTTTGAGCGAAAGCGGAACGCTGGTGTTGTTTATGTCCTGCGAAGTGAGGCCAAAGTGGACGAATTCCCCGTAGCGGGCATCTATGCCCAGAGTGGTAAACTTCTGTTTGATAAAGTATTCCACTGCCTTGACGTCGTGGTTTGTGGTGCGCTCAATCTGCTTTACAGCCGCCGCATCCTCTTCTGAAAAACCGCGGTAAATGGCCCTGATCCTGTCAAAGTTCTGCGGGTCGAATCCGGCCAGCTGCGGCAGGGGGAGTTCGCACAGCGAGATGAAATATTCAATCTCTACCCTTACGCGATAGCGTATCAGCGCGAATTCAGAGAAATAATCTCCCAGTTTTGCGGTTTTGGAATGATAGCGTCCGTCAACGGGCGACACGGCTGTGAGTGGACTTAACATATTTTTAAAATAATGTTAGAAATGAGCCTCAAAGTTACTAATTTTGACGACATAATGAAACTGCGCATATTTCTCTTGATACTGCTTCTGGTGGGCCTTTTTGCCGGCCGCCCATCTGCCTCGGCCCAGGAGCCGATGCTGAGTGTTTTCAAAGAGAATTATGTCACCACCGGCATCCCTCTGAACGCCAGGCCCGATTGGGACACCAACGACCTGGCCTTCCAGGTGAGCCTGCGCTACAACGCTCTTCAGAATATCGCCGGCAGTGACTGGAACGTTTTTCTGGGCTATACCCAGCTTTCTCTCTGGGATGCGTACAAGCCTTCCAATCCTTTCCGCAGCAACCTTTATCAGCCGGGCATCTATGCTTATCATCCGTTCAGAAAAGGCCCGCACGGCATAATTGACGATATACTGATTGGCATAGAGCACCGCTCCAATGGCTATGACGGCGCCATTTCGCGCAGCATAGACTGCCTGTTTGCGACCTATACCCATACCTGGGGCGGGCAGTTCACCGCCCAGGCCACCGGCCGCTTTGGCATAGGCTCCATCTACAACGACTTTTCGCTGGAGATGTTCAACCGGTATCAGGGTTATGTCAATGTTGGTCTATGCTATCATCCCCTTGACGGCCGGCTGATGATAAGCGCCTCGGTAACGCCGCTGTTTATGGGGGACATTCCCGCCAACATTTCGGCAGAAATAGCCTACAATCCCGTCAGAGGCGCCGACTGGTTCTATCTGGTGGCCCGCTATCACTATGGCTATGACGAAAATCAGCTTGACTGCGCCAATCCCGACGCTTTCCTGAAGCATATGGTCCGCTTCGGTCTGGCGGTGCAGCCGGGAGTCATTTCCCACAAACTATGTTTTTAATCAACAATCAATTATATGAGAAACTTCACCATTATGGCATTAGCTGCTACATTGCTTTTTACTGCCTGCCGCCCCAAGCCGCAGGACGATTTTAAATATTGTGTGGATGAGTTCGCCGACCTGGGCGTAATCAAGTACCAGATTCCCGGCTGGGACAACCTCCCGCTGCAGGAAAAGGAATATGCCTACTATCTGGCCGAGGCGGCAAAGTGGGGCAGGGACATCATCTGGGAGCAGAATTACGAATATAATATGCCCATCCGCAGGGCTCTGGAAACCATAATCAAAACCTGGGACGGAGAGCGCAGCGGCGAGCAGTGGGAGCAGTTTATGGTGTATGCCAAGAGGGTTTTCTTCTCCAACGGCATCCATCACCACTACGGCGAGCATAAGTTTTTCCCCGAGTGCAGCCGGGAGTTTATGACCCAGTTGTTCGCGGAGTGCGGCATTGGCGATGCTGACCTGATTGAGATAATGTACAATCCCGACATCGCCCCCGTGCGCAAATATCAGGGCACCGACAAGGATATTATCCTGGCCTCTGCCAACCATCTTTACGACGGTGTGAACCAGGCCGAGGCAGAGAAGTTCTATGCCGATATGGAAGATCCGACTGACCCTCGCCCCATTTCCTATGGCCTCAACAGCCGGCTGATAAAGGATGCCGACGGCAAGCTCACCGAGCTTAAATATACCACCGACGGCCTTTACGGCCCGGCGCTGACCAAGATTTGCGAGAATCTTGAAAAGGCGGCAGAAGTGGCTCCCAGCGACCGTCAGAAGCAGATTATCGCCGATCTGGTGGAGTATTTCCGCACCGGCGACCTGCGTCTCTGGGATAAATACAACATCGAGTGGGCAGAGGACACCATTTCCAGGGTCGACTTTATCAACGGCTTCATAGAGGTCTACGGCGACCCTCTGGGTCTGAAGGGCAACTTTGAGGCGATGGTCAATTTCAAGGACGAAGAGGCCAGCCGCCGCACCGAAATCATCAGCGCCAACGCGCAGTGGTTCGAGGACAATTCTCCCATCGATCCGCGCTTCCGCAAGGCCGAGGTCAAGGGCGTGTCGGCCAAGGTTATCAATGCGGTTGTGATTGCCGGCGACACTTATCCCTCCACAGCCATCGGCATTAATCTGCCCAACGCCGACTGGATCCGCAAAGAGCACGGCAGCAAGAGTGTGACCATCGCCAACATCACCGAGGCCTACGATCTGGCAGCCAACGAGAAGCCCACAAGTATGCTCTCCGAGTTTGCCTGGGACGATGCCGAGCGCGACCGCATCAAGAAGTACGGCTACATCACCGACAATCTTCACACCGACCTGCACGAGTGCCTGGGCCACGGCTCCGGCCAGCTTCTGGAGGGAACCAATCCGAATGCGCTCAAGGAATACAGTTCCACCCTGGAGGAGGCCCGCGCCGACCTGTTTGCTCTCTATTATCTGGCCGATCCAAAGCTGATTGAGCTTGGTCTTCTGGACGACCCCGAGGCTTATAAGGCAGAGTATGACTCTTATATCCGCAACGGTATTTTCACTCAGTTTACCCGCATAGAGCCCGGCAAGCAGAACACCGAGGCGCATATGCAGAACCGCAAGCTGATTGCCGACTGGTGCTTCGAGAAGGGTGCCGCCGCCAATGTGATTGAGATGAAAAAGCGCGACGGCAAGACCTATTTCGTGATTAACGACTACGAGGCGCTGCGCGACCTGTTTGCCGAGTTGCTGGCAGAAATCCAGCGCATCAAGAGTGAGGGTGACTACGCCGCCGGCCGCGACCTGGTAGAGAAGTATGCCGTGAACATCGACCCCGACCTGCACCGCGAAGTCCTGGAGCGCTACGCCGCCCTGAACCTCAAGCCCTACCGCGGTTTTGTGAACCCCACCATAGTTCCGGTAGAGAAAGGCGGCAAGGTCGTGGATTACAAAGTTGAATACTGCGACGACTTCGTCGCCCAGCAACTCGAATACGGCGAGAAATACTCCGCGCTGTAGGAGGATGTCACTGCCCGCGAAGACGGCTTCAGAGCTCATTTTTTGTCTTCGTGGCGCCATAGCTCAGAATATTGCCAAATAACTGACGCGAGGACGCTGTGGATGATTCTACAAAGTCTTCGCGTCATGGTTTAAATTGGCTTCGGCGGCTGCAATGCTGCCGGCAATCGCGGGCCTCGCTGTCTGGCTATGCCCCAGCCAGCTCGGTGCGCTACCGCCCCGCGCCCCTCCGCCCCAGTTACGGCGGCATATATGCCACCGCCGTAACCGGGGAACTATATTGCCGGCCAGCATTCAGCCGACCTCCGCTGACGGCGCCGGGTGAATATCTGTTCGTGCCAAAGTGACGTCAAAGGCTCTTTTGCGAAATCGCGGGCTGAGGTGTGTTTTGGGCTGATTCGTGCTGATGGCTCTTGACGTCGACGGCCTATTTTGCGGCTCGACGACAAGGTAATGCGCTCCGTAGCCGCTTCTGGGCAGGGATGCTTTGACGCCACTTTTGCACGTCCTTCAGCCTGAAGCTGGCGGCGCCTGCGTAGCGGCTGAATGCTTCAAGGCAATATATCACCCCGCTTTGCGAGGCTTGGATATAAGGCCGAGCAAAGAAGGGGAAATGGGGGGCGCCGAAACGAAGTGGTTGCGGAGCAATCGGCGATTGCCGGAAGCATTGCAGCCGCGAGCCCTAGCCGCCGATAAGCCGATGAACGAGACTAACTCCTAGAGTCTACAGCACCTACGATATCGAGCCCGATAGACCGGATTGTGTTGAAGATATCGTCCAGTCTTTTTTTTGATGGCTTTTTTGCTCCGCTTATGTATTGGGCGAACAGGCTTTGAGATATGCCCATTCTGCGGGCTACGGCTGAGGCGTTAAGCTCTGGGTGTTCTATGAACAGGCGGTACAATTCTGTCCGTTGTTTTGTGCTGAAGAAGCCTTCAAAGCTCAAATCTTCATCGATGTCAGGCCAGTTAATGCCGTAGGCATCGTATGTGTAATTCTTGCGCTGCTTTGCAGTGGCATTCTTGAGGCGTGGATAGTAGGAAAAGCATTCTGATGCTTCTCTCCCGTCCGTGGTCCTGATCCAGACTGCATCCTCTGTCAGCCAGATTTTCTCTATGGATACCATATCCTTATTCACCTTTATTGAAATACTTGTTCCAATGCTCGGCAATTATTTCTTTGTTTTCCTCAATAATTGATTCAATAAGCTTAAGCTCTGATGCCTTGAATCCGTGATTCTCTACCAGACAGACCGGCGATATTGTATACTTTGCCGTAGCGTCTCCTTTAAATACGTGTACGTGAATGGGCTCGTGGTCGTTTGAATAATACTTGAAGATGAAACCAAAGATGATAAATACTGTTGGCATTGTTATTAGTGATTACAAATATAGGTAATAATTTTATAACCTCAAATACATTTGGGATGGCCAAGATAGGGGATACTTCGTCACACGAAGAACCTTTTTCTCAATTTCGACTGAGCAAACAGAAAAAGTTTTTCTAAAAAAGGGACGGCGTTTTTGAAAACGCAGAAAGAGTGGTCGGGGGTATATCTTTTTGTGCCAATGTGGCGTCAAGGGTTTGTTCGCGAAATAGCTACCAGAGGTGCCTGTGGGGCCTATTTGTGTTGACAGCTCTTGACGTCGACGGCCTATTTTGCGGCTCGACGACAAGGTAATACGCTCCGTAGCCGCTTCTGGGCAGGGATGCTTTGACGCCACTTTTGCACGTCCTTCAGCCTGAAGCTGGCGGCGCTTGCGTAGCGGATGAATGCTTCAAGGCAATATATCACCCCGCTTTGCGAGGCTTTGATATAAGGCCGAGCAAAGAAGGGGAAATGGGGGGCGCCGAAACGAAGTGGTTGCGGAGCAATCGGCGATTGCCGGAAGCATTGCAGCCGCGAGCCTTAGTCGCAGCCTACCACCTCACCTGGCCGTTGCCGGAGATGAGGTATTTGTAGGTGGTGAGTTCTTTGAGGCCCATTGGGCCGCGGGCGTGGAGCTTCTGGGTGCTGATGCCTATCTCGGCGCCGAGGCCGAACTGGGCGCCGTCGGTGAAGGCGGTGGAGACGTTGACATATACGCAGGCGGCATCTACTCCGCGGCAGAAGGCGTCGGAAGTGTTGTTGTCTTCTGTGACGATGCACTCGCTGTGGCCGCTGCCGAAGCGGGCGATGTGATCCATAGCCTCTTCTACGTCGGCGACGGTCTTGACGCTCATCTTATAGTCCAGCCACTCGCGGCCGTAATCGTCGTCGGTGGCGTGCTGCAGCAGCGCTTCGGGATATTTGCCGGAGAGGGCCGCGAAAGCTTCGTCATCGGCATAAATGGTGACATTGTTGTCGGCCAGCCGCTTGCATATCTCGGGCAGGTCGGCCAGCCGGCCGCGGGCTATCAGCAGGCAGTCCAGGGCGTTGCAGACGCTCACCCTGCGGGTCTTGGCGTTGTAGACAATCTCCTTGCCTATGGAAGTGCTGCCGTCAATGTCAAAGTATGTGTGGCACACGCCGGCGCCGGTCTCAATCACGGGCACAGTGGCGCTCTGCCGCACGAAATTGATGAGCGAGGAACTGCCGCGGGGGATTATCACATCGATATAGTCGTTGGCCGTGAGCATCTCGCTGCTGGACTCGCGTCCAGTGGGCAGCAGGGTGCAGATCTCGCGGGGCAGACCGTTTAGAGTGAGCACGTCGCGTATCACATCGCAGATGGCACGGTTGGACGTGTCGGCCTCGTGGCCGCCCTTGAGCACCGCCACATTGCCGCTTTTGAAACAGAGACCGAAGACATCGGCGGTCACATTGGGCCGAGCCTCATAAATCACACCCACTACACCGAAGGGGACGCTCACCTTGTCAATCTGCATCCCGTTGGGACGGACGCGGCTCTCCAGAACCTTGCCCAGCGGCGAGGGGAGGGCGGCTACGGCGCGCATATCCGAAGTGATGCCCGCAATGCGCTCTGCAGTGAGTTTGAGGCGGTCGTACTTGGGGTCCTCCTGATTCATCCGGAACAAATCTTCTTTGTTGGCGTTCAGGATATAGCGGGTGTTTGCGTCTATGGCGTCGGCCACCTGCAGCAGCACCTTGCTTCTCATATGCTCGCTTAGCGAAGTCGTTGACCGGGAGGCCTCTTTCGCTTGTATGAGGATGTCTTGGATCATAACTGTTCTATGTATAGATAGTCGTAATGTACGAATTCCTTGGCGTTTTTCTGTCCCATCCGGGATTTAAGGGTGTCGGCGTCGCAGTTGGCCTTGCCCATAGCGATGGCCTTGCCGTCGGGACCCACTATCCTGACGATGTCGTCCTTCACAAAATCACCTTCTACGGCGGTGATGCCAACCGGCAGCAGCGATGCGGCCTTGCCGGAGAGCAACCTGTCGGCGGCGCCCTGGTTCACCGTGACGCTGCCGCGGGCGAATCCGCCGCTGTGGGCAATCCACTTCTTGACTGGGGATATGGTCTTTTCGCCGGCGGTGAAAAGAGTGTAGGGAAGGGTGCGGCTGCCGCTTGCCACAGCGGTGAGTATGCCGTCCCTCTTTCCGCAAGCAATGGCCACCGGAATCCCTTCCGAAGCCACCTTGCGGGCCACTGAATATTTGGTGTGCATACCGCCGCGGCCGGCAGAGGACTTGCTGCTTCGGATAAATGAAGAGGCTGAATCGCTCCCGGGGGCAATTTCACGGATAAGTTCGCTGCCGCTGTCGGCCGGATCGCCGCTGTAAATGCCGTCTACATTGGAGAGGATTATCAGCAGCCGGGCCTCCATCATAGTGGCCACCAGCCCCGCCAGCTCGTCGTTGTCGGTGAACATCAGCTCTGTGAGAGAGATGGTGTCGTTTTCGTTAACAATGGGTATCACCCCCTGCGAAAGCATCACCTCCATACAGTTTTTCTGGTTGAGGTAGTGATGCCGGGTAGAGAAATTCTCTTTGGTGGTGAGCACCTGGCCGCAGCAGTGGCCCCTCTCTTTGAACAGCTGGTAATATGTGTGCATCAGGCGCACCTGACCCACCGCAGAGAAAAGCTGGCGCTGGGACACAGGGTCCAGGCGGCCGGCGGAGCCGAGTTCGTCCCGGCCGCTGGCCACGGCTCCGGAGGAGATGATAATCACCTCGCTGCCGCCGTCCAGCAGCTCGCACACCTGGTCCACCAGTGCCGAAATGCGGGTGTGGTCCAGACTCCCGTCGGCACGGGTAAGCACGTTGCTGCCTATTTTTATGACAATCCTGTCCATCTATTTGCTGGCTTTCAGGCCCGCTATCACGGCGTGGCTGAAGCCCTCCTTTTCCATTTCGTTGAGGCCTTTGATGGTGATTCCGCCCGGTGTGGTGACCTTGTCAATGGCATCTTCGGGATGCTCGCCGCTGGCCAGCAGCAACTCGGCGGCGCCTTTTACGGTGTTGAGCACTATGTCTCGGGCGTCATTGGCCCTGAAGCCGAGCTCTATGCCCCCTTCCATCGCGGCGCGGATATAACGCATTGCGTAGGCTATTCCACACGAAGCCAGCGCGGTGCCGGCCGTCATTTTCTCTTCCGGAATCAGCAGCGCGCTGCCCAGCGCATCGAACATCTCCACGATGCGGGCGGTGCGGGAGTCGGTGGAGTTGCAGGCAGAGACAAAGGTCATGCTGCTGCCCACCTCTATTGCGGTGTTGGGAATCACACGGAACAGTGTGGCGTCGGCATCTTGAAGATAGGCCTTCAGGTCTGCGAAAGATACGCCGGCGGCGATGCTGACCAGATCTTGCTTGGCGGTGTCTATCAAGTCTCTGATTTCGGCCAGGGAAGACTCTACGCACCAAGGCTTTACCGACAGGACAATGATGTCGGCGCCCTCCGCCGCCTCGCGGCTGGAGAGGGTGGTGGTGATGCCGCCGTTGAACTCTTTGAGCCGGGAAAGTTTGTCACGGTTATGGTCGCAGCACACCACGTCGGCTGCCGCCACAATATTGTTGGCAATCAGGCCGCGGGCTATTGCGCCGCCCATATTTCCACATCCTATAAATGCAGTTTTCATACTGCAAATTTATCTTTTTCTTGTTAAATTTGTGAGGTAATAGAAATAAGTATGAAAAAACTGTTTGCAATAGTGCTGATGGCGCTGGCAATACCAGCAGCCGCAAAGGTAAATGTGGCATCCTTAAAAGTTAACCATTTGGCCCAGCCCGCTGGCATAACCGGCAATCCCACTTTCAGCTGGATAGGCTCCAGCGACCGCTCTTCTGACTGTCAGAGCGCCTACGAAATCAAGGTCTATGACATTGACGGTCGCACCGTTTGGAGCACCGGCAAAGTGCTGTCTGACAATTCCGTAGCTGTAAAATATGCCGGGGCTGCGCTGAAGCCCGCCAGCCGCTATTGCTGGCAGGTGCGCATCTGGGATTCCAAGGGCAAGCCCAGCCGCTGGAGTGCAAAGCAGACATTTTTGACGGGGCTGGAACAGGATGGCTGGAAAGCAAAATGGATTGTGCCCCCTATGAGCGAGGAGTCTCCGCTGCTGCGCGGCACATTCACAGTGAAGAAACCGGTCAAGAGCGCCATTGCATATTTCACAGCCCACGGCGTGTACGAGCCTTTTCTGAACGGCGCCAAGGTGGGGGATGCATTTATGGCGCCCGGCTACACCAGTTACGATCACCATCTTATGTATCAAACCTACGACGTCACCGGTCTGCTTAAGCGTGGAGAGAATGTGATGGGTGCCGAACTGGCCCGCGGCTGGTATCTGAGTATGATGGGCTGGACCAATCCGGAGAGTTTCCGCATCAATTTCAAAGAGAAGGAGTGGGCGTTCCTGGGGCAGATTGTAATAACTTATAAAGATGGTACCCAGGAGGTTGTGGGTACAGACGGCGGTTGGAAGACGGCCACCGGCGGCGTACTGCACAGCAATATCTACGACGGTGAAACCTTTGATGCCGGCAGGCAAGTGGCAGGCTGGAGTTCCGCAGGGTTCGACGCTTCCCTCTGGGGCACTGTGAAAGAGGCCGATTACGGCTATGACAATCTTGCCACACAAACTAACGAGCAGGTCAAGACAGAGCAGACGGTTGCCGCTAAGGAGTTGATAGTTACCCCTAAAGGGGAGTTGGTGATAGATTTTGGCCAGAATCTGGTGGGCAGTGAAGTGATAAACTTCACCGGCCGGCCCGGGCAGGAAATCACCATCTCGCACGCCGAGGTGCTGGACCAGGACGGCAACTTCTACACCACCAACCTGCGCACCGCAAAGGCTCAGAGCTGCTACGTCTGCGACGGCAAGCCCCGTCAGTTCACCACCCGCTTCACTTTCTACGGTTTCCGATACATCAAGATAGAGGGTATCCCGCAGTCAGAGATCAATCTGGACGATTTCAAGGCTCAGGTGCGCTTTTCCGATATGGAACCCACGGGCAGTTTCACCTGCTCTGACCCGCTTGTAAACCAACTCCAGAGCAACATTCAGTGGGGCCTTCGCGGCAATTTTGTGGATGTGCCCACCGACTGCCCCCAGCGCGACGAGCGCCTTGGCTGGACGGGCGATGCCGAGATTTTTGCCCGCACCGCAACCTTCAACCGCGGCACCTATGCATTCTATTCCAAGTGGCTCAAAGATGTCGCCTTTGACCAGTTGCCCGACGGGCAGATTACCGACATCGTGCCTATGGTCCACGGTCTTGTGGGCGCCGGCCACGTTGGCTGGGCCGATGCCGCCACCATCATTCCCTGGACTGTCTATATGGCCTACGGCGATCCGCAAGTGCTTGAAGATCAGTACGACAGTATGAAAAAGTGGGTCGATTTCATAATCGGCGCCGCCGGTGAAAGCGGCCTTTGGAACACCGGCTGGCACTATGGCGACTGGCTGGCATTTGACGTGGACAATGACGTTGCCGGCCGCTCTTCCGTGACCTACGTTCCGTTGCTGCAGCAGTGCCACTTTGCAAATTCGGCAACCATTGTGGCTGATGCCGCCAAGGTTCTGGGCCGTGCAGAAGATGAGGCATATTACCGCAAGGCGGCCGCCAAGGCCCGCGAGGCGTTCTGCAAGGCGTATGTCACCGCAGACGGCTATCTTGTTTCCCACACCCAGACCGCCTATGTCGTGGCCTTGGTATACGATATGGTTCCTGAAGATATGCGGCCTCTGCTGGCTGCCAGACTCAAGGAGAGGGTAGAGAGCTACGGCCACATCACCACCGGCTTCCTTGGCACTTCCCACATTTCCAACGCCCTGACAGCCTGCGGTATGGACGATGTCGCCTATAAGCTGCTGCTGCACAAGGGCTATCCCGGCTGGCTCTATCCAGTCACTATGGGTGCCACCACCATCTGGGAGCGCTGGAACTCTATGATGCCCGACGGCACCATTCCAGACAACGGTATGAACTCGTTCAACCACTACTCCTACGGCGCCATAGGCGAGTGGCTATACCGTGAGGCGGCGGGTCTTAAAGAGGCCGAGCCCGGCTTCAAGAAAATCTGCGTGAAACCCCATCCGGGAGGCGGTTTCAGCTTTATGAAGGCAGAGCTGAACACCCCCTACGGCAAGGCAGTTTCGCACTGGACCCTGGAAGGAAATCACTTCACCCTGAATGTTGAGGTTCCTTTCAATACCACCGCCGACATTTATCTCCCCACCGCCGACGGCTACAAGTTGTATACGGTTGGAAGCGGCAAGACGCAATTATCAAGTGAAATATAGCGAAATATCAATTTTGTTTGGTAACTTTGCACGATGCGCAATAGGAAAATAGTCTGGTTTACTCTGGGTGGGTTCGTTCTGGGATTCGCCCTGATGATATTCCTGAACTCTTTTTATGTGAAGAGCTCTTCCAACGAGAGTTGTATGTCGTGCCACGTGCACAACGAGGCCGATTCGCTGTGGATGCTTTCTATGCATTATCACAACGGCAGCGGCACCATTACCGACTGCGCAGAGTGCCACCTCCCCGCCGGGACCCCTTCCCAGCATTTTATGGCCAAAGCCAGGATGGGCATCAAAGATGTCTTCAGCTATGTCTTCAAAGACAAGAGCAAGATCAACTGGGAGGCCAAGCGGGAGTTGGAATATGCCCGCAAGATTGTATACAATTCTTCTTGCGAGAAGTGCCACGCCGACCTTTTCCCCGAAGGCATATCAGACGATGCACTCATAAGCCACCTCTATTACGAAGAGCACAAAAAGGACTATGACCTGCAGTGCATCAACTGCCACTTGGATGCCGGTCACTACAATCCCAATTATAAGCACGGCCACAGCGTGGCTGGTGCGGATGAAGGAATGCCCGACATAGAGCCGTACACCGCCGCGGCAGAGGTTGCCGGTTTCAGCAACTTTACCGAGACCGTTCCCGGCACCGTGTGCGCCATCAATATGGTGGCCATTCCCGGAGGCACCTTCGAGATGGGTTCGCCCGACAAAGAGCCTTTCCACAAGGCAGACGAAGGCCCGGTCAGGAAGGTCACCGTCTCCGACTTCTTTATGTCGGAGGTCGAGGTCACCTGGACCCAGTACTGGTCGTTCTTCCTGGAGACACAGTCTCCCGGCCGTACTCCCCCCGCAAAGATTTATGCCAACAATACCCGCGACGATATCGATGCCGTAAGCGGCCCTACGCCGCCTTACGGCGCGCCCGACCAGGGCTGGGGCAGGGGCGACCGTCCCGCCATCACAATGACCCACTACGGTGCGGAGACTTTCTGTCAGTGGCTCAGCCTCAAGACTGGCCGCAAGTACCGCCTTCCCACCGAGGCCGAGTGGGAATATGCAGCCCGCGGCGGCACATCTTCGCCATATTATTTCGAGGGTAATCCCAAGAAATTCACTGCCGGCCGCCTGTTCGGCACCGATACTGCAGTGATAGCCAGCAACGTGGTCTATGCCCTGAACAGCCACAACCGCACCGGCCTGCCAGACAAGATGGCAGCCAACCCGTTCGGCCTTAAGAATATGCTGGGCAATGTTATGGAGTACTGCTCTGACTGGTATGCAGAAGATGCCTACAGCCAGATGGCCGATGGCGCCGTTGACCCCAAGGGTCCTGAAAGCGGCAGCGAGTATGTGGTGCGCGGAGGTTATTATCTCTCCGATGCAGCCGACGTCCGCTGCGCCGCCCGTGCCCACACCGAGCACGATGCCTGGCTCAGGACCGACCCTCAGGTGCCCAAGAGCATCTGGTGGTATTCCGACATCAAGGGCATCGGTTTCCGCGTAGTTTGTGAAGTTCCTGAAGAAATAAAACAATAAATATTCACTGATATGAGCAAGATTTCAAGACGAGACTTTTTTGGCCGCGCTGCCCTGGTGGGCGGTGGCGCCCTGCTGGCTTCTACGCCGATTCTCTCTTCCTGCACCGGCAAAGGTGACAAGGTGGTGCCCCTGCGCAACCCGGAAGATTATTACATTCCCACTCTGGCAGACAAGGCCGATGACGGCCGCGAAATCAAGGCCGGCCTTATAGGCTGCGGCGGACGTGGCACAGGCGCTGCCGCCGATATGCTCAATGCCGCTAACGGTGTCAAGTTCACAGCGTTCGGCGACGTGTTCCAGGACCGTATAGACGAGTCTATCGCCAACCTCACCGAGTGGGGCTATGATGTATCCGGCGCGCAGCAGTTTGTGGGCTTTGACGCTTACAAAAAGGTGATTGACAGCGGTGTGGATGTAGTCATCCTCACCACTCCGCCTCTGTTCCGCCCCTATCACTTCCAGTATGCCGTTTCCAAGGGCGTTCATGCTTTCCTTGAGAAACCGGTTGCAGTGGATGCAAAGGGCTGCCGTACTGTCATAGCAGCTGCCAAGCAGGCCAAGGCCAAGAAGCTGGCAATGGTTACCGGCACACAGCGTCACCATCAGCGTGCCTATGTGGCAGCTTTCGAGCAGATTCAGAAGGGTATAATCGGTAATATCACAGGCGGTAACGTATATTGGAACCAGGGTATGCTCTGGTATCGTCAGCGCGAAAAAGGCTGGAGCGATATGGAGTGGGCCATCCGCGACTGGGTCAACTGGAAGTTCCTCTCCGGCGACCACATCGTGGAGCAGCACGTGCACAATATCGACGTGTTTATGTGGATGATGGGCGGTGCACACCCCATCAAGGCGACCGGTTTTGGCAGCCGCCAGAGGCGCATTACCGGTGACCAGTACGACAACTTCGGCATTGACTTCGAGTTTGAAAACGGCGTTCACCTGCACTCTATGTGCCGCCAGATAAACGGCTGCTCCAACAACGTGAGCGAGACCGTGCGCGGCGCCAAGGGCTGGTGGAATTCTGAAGACGACACCATCCGCGACTATAACGGCAATATCCTGTGGCAGTTCGACGCCAAGGCTGCAGAGGCTAATTTCAAACAGCACGATGCATATGTGCTGGAGCACGTAGACCTCATCAACCACATCCGCAAGGGCGAGGGCATTGATCAGGCCACCGAGACCGCTATGTCCACCCTGGCCGGCGTTATGGGCCGCGAGGCTGCCTACACCGGCAAGACCATCACCTGGGACGAGATTATGGCCTCCGAGATGGACTACCTGCCCGGCGAACCCGACACTCTGACTCTTGGCACTCTGGAAGCAGTGCAGCATCCCGTAGTCGCTGTCCCCGGCGATGGCACAATTTAATAGTCTGCGCTATGAACAGAAAAGAATTTTTCAAGACATCCCTGCTGGGAGCGGCTGCCGTGGCTGCGGCACCCTCTCTTCTGGCATCCTGCGCCCCTGCTAAAAAAGACACCGGCGCGCGCCTGAACATATCTTTCCAGAGCGGCAAGGCCCTTGGCGAGACATATGCCGAGAAGATGGACTACTGCGAATCCCTTGGCGTTACCGGTTTCGAGCCGGGCGGCTGGGAGCTTGTAAATCAATACGACGACCTGGCCAAGGCTCTTGAAGGCCGCAACCTTAAAGTTTCTGCCATCTGCGCCGGCTTTGAAGGTTTTATCCTGGCCGACGACCCTGTGCAGAAAGAGGCTTTTGACACCTCTATGCGCCGCATTGTAGAGGCCGCCGGACAAATCGGCTCCACAGGCGTGATTATGGTGCCTGCGTTCAGCCGTCAGGAGCCCTGCAAACCCAATAACCAGGAGACTTACGACTATCTGTGCGAGCAGCTTCACGAGTTGGGAGAATATGCCGTTAAATGCGGCACTACCGTGATTCTGGAGCCGCTGAACCGCGCAGAGTGCTTCTACTTGCGTCTCGTGAGCGCCGCCGCAGCCATCTGCCGCGATGCAAAGAGCGAGGGCGTGAAGTGTATGGGTGACTTCTGGCATATGAAAGAAGAGACCAGCGACTATGCTGCCCTGATGTCGGCCGGCACCAAATACCTGCAGCACATCCATATTGCCAGCCGCGCCAACCGCTGCAATCCCGGTGAGGACGGGGACGTCGATAACTACGTAGACGGTTTCCGCGCCCTCAAGGAGATGGGATACGACAAGTACATCAGCTTTGAGTGCGGCAATATTGGCGATCCCGCCGTTGTAATTCCCGCCGCCGTGGAACTGATCAAGAATCAGTGGAATCAGGCTTAGCCCGTGATGAGTGTAAAAAAAGAATGCCGCCCGGTCAGGCGGCATTCTTTTTTATAACTCCTTGCCTTGTTTCAGGCGCTCTACAAAAGCGTCTATGCGACGCATTTCTTTGGGAATGTCAATGTTCTGGGGGCATTTGGGGGTGCAGTCGCCGCAGCCGATGCAATGATTGGCCTGCTGCAGTGCGGGCACGCTGCGGTCGTAACCGACCAGGAAGGCGCGGCGCAGCTTGCGGTAGTTGTCATCTGCCTTTGACAGAGGCATCTGCTCTTCCCTGACGCACTTGTTGTAGTGCTGGAATATGCCGGGGATGTCGATGCCGTATTTGCAGGGCACGCAATAATTGCAGGCGGTGCAGTCTATCAGCGGGAACTCTATCATCTCCTTGGCTATGCGCTCCAGAAACTCCAGCTCCTCTTCTGTGCAGGGCACAAAGCCGCTGTAAGTGGCGATATTATCTTGCAGATGCTCAAGATAGGTCATACCGCTAAGCACGCTGAGTATCTTGGGGTGGCTTCCGGCAAAGCGGAAGGCCCAGCTGGCAATGCTGTCGGCGGGCTTGCGCTCTTTGAACTTGCGGGCCACCGTCTCGGGTACATTGGCAAGCGCGCCGCCGCGCAGCGGCTCCATCACCGTCATAGGAATGTCGCGGCTTGCCAGCTCGTTATAAAGGTAAGAAGAGTTGACATTGCGGCCGCTGGCGTGGTTCCAATCCAGATAGTTGTGCTGGATTTGTGCAAAGTCCCAGTGATACTGGTCGTGAAGGCTCACCACATAGTCAAATGTCTCACGGTTGCCGTGGAAACTCCAGCCCAGATTGCGGATGTGACCCGCCTCGCGCTCGTTTAAGAGGAACTCCAGCAGACCGTTCTCCAGAAAACGCTGGTTGAACGACTCTATGCTGCTGCCCACGCTGTGAAGCAGATAATAATCAATATGGTCGGTCTTAAGCTGCCCCAGTGAATTCTGGTACATCCGCTTGCCAGCGGCAAACGAATGGTCGCCCCAGGCGTTGGACATCTTGGTGGCTATGAAATACTTGTCGCGGGGGTGGCGGCTCAGGCACTCGCCCATAATCCCCTCGCTCTTGCCTCCGGTGTAGACCGGTGCCGTGTCGTAGTAATTCACGCCGTGCTCCATTGCATAGTCTATAAGGCGATGCTGGGCGTCCATATCCACCGCGCCGTTTCGGGTGCCGTCTACGGTGGGCATACGCATACAGCCGTAGCCCAGCAGCGACACCTGGTCGCCGGTGTTGGATGTGCGCATTTCCATCTTGCCGGCAGCCTGCTCTTCGGCAGCGGTCAATTTAATGCCGCCGGCGGTCATTGCGGCCCCTGCGGTGGCCAGCGAAAGACCCTTTAAGAAAGTTCTTCTATCTATCTTGCTCATAATCACTGTCGTTTAGATGGTGTGATGGATTTCGTGGCCTTCTACGCGGATAGCGCTCTCGGGACGGGCGGGGCAGAGGGCCTGGCAGGCGCCGCAGCCTATGCATTTGGCGCTGTCCACGGCGGGAATCTTTACCGCCTTGCCTTCGGCCGACTCACCGTCCACCATAGTGATGGCGCCGGTGGGGCAGTGCTCGGCGCAGTGGCCGCAACTGTCACCATTTGCCATAGGTACGCACAGCCAGGGATGCCATACGGCGTGGCCAATCTGGGTGGATGCCTTCTCCTCTACGCTTAGCGGCTTGATGGCGCCGGTGGGGCACACGCTGCTGCAGGAGTTGCATTCGGGGCGGCAGTAAGTGTCGTTATATACCATTACCGGCTGCATGAAGTGCCCCAGGTCGGTAGATGGCTTAAGTACGTGGCTCGGGCAGCTCTGGATGCAGAGCTGGCAGGCTATACATTTGTCGTTCAGGTTCTTAAGGCTGATGCTGCCGGGAGGGGTAATGCGCGTTTGGCTTGCGGGATTGTTGTGCGGAACAACCGCGCCGGAGCGTTTTCTGCGGCCTGTCTTAGCCTCCAGCGCCGTGGTGCCCAGCAAGGCAGCGGTGGTGATAAAGGCACGACGGCCGGCGTCGGTCTTGGCCTCGCCCTTCTTGGCGGCGGCCCATACCGGCTTGTAATGTATCGCGTCGTGGCTGCAGATGGATATGCAGTCCATACAGGCCACGCAGCGGCTGCGGTCTATACTGTGGTTCTTGCTGTCTATACAGGCAGCCTTGCAGCCGCGCTCGCACAGGTGGCAATTGTTGCAATTTTCGGTGTCAATCACCGGACGGAAAATCGAGAATTTGGAGACGAATCCCAGCACGGTGCCCACCGGGCAGATAGTGTTGCAGTATGTGCGGCCGTTTTTCCAGGCAAGTATGGCCAGGGCAATCAGCGTCACTGCTGCCACAACCACCACGGCGGTGGCTTTGCCCCATACTTCGGTAGGGTAGAAGGCGTAGCTGCCGGCCCTCTCTGCCAAAGTGGCGAACAGGTTGTTAACCAGGGTATAGATGGGCGCGAAGAAACTGCTGGCAATCCTGCCGTAGGCGCTGTATGGCGCCAGAAGGGCCGTGACGGCGCTTATGCCGAACACAATGGAGGCGACCATTATCACCAGCATCACAACCCGCAGCCAGGTCTTGGGTCGGGAGTAACTGTATTTAAAGCGGTTTTTCTTTTTGCCGCGTTTCCCAAACCAGGCTATGATGTCCTGCATCACGCCCAGAGGACAAATGACAGAGCAGTACACCCGCCCGAAAATGAGGGTCAAAAGCAGCAATGCCACTATCACCGCAACATTCACAGAAAGGATTGCGGGCAGCAGCTGAATCTTGGCCAGCCAACCCAGAAAAGCGTGGGTGGCGCCTGTGAAATCTAAAAAAAGCAGCGTTATGCCCGCGAAGGCCAGCGCTGCAAGTATAATTCTGATTGTCCGTAACATACGGACAAATCTAACAATTATTTCTTAGAAAAATGAAGTTTCATTGACACACCGCCCATTATCCAGAGTCCCGGTTGGGGAATCTCGCCAAAATCGTAGTAGGGGCGGCCAAGGATATTGTTGAACTTGATATAGGCCTGAATGTCCTGGGCATCGTAGTTCAGCTTGGCGTCCAGAAGGTGGTAGGGCTTGATCAGCTCAGAATCGGTGGCACGGTCCACATAAATATACGAGAGGCTGGCCCCGAGGCGCTTCCAGATGGTTATGTCGGTCTGGACCGAGGCTTTGCCGCGCACGTATTCCAGAGCGTACATACTGCGGTAGTTGTCGGCGAGTGTCTTGGCCGATGCCTCCATACCCTGCGCTCCCATTGAAACGCGGCGCAGGAAGAAATTGGGCAGATTCAGCAGCACGGGCAGGTCCATCTGTATCAGGACTTCCTTTCCGGTGGATACTATCCGGGTGTGGTTCACGCTCATCCACGGGGCATCTTCTCCGGCCGTGGTGTCCTTGATCCAGTCTATCATATCGCGGCCGTTATTTGCAAAGTAAGACGCAACTACCCGGTAGCCGGGGCCGGAAAACTTTATTCCGAGTTCCAGGGCATTCATCTTTTCCGATTTCAGGTTGGGGTCGGCCAGATGCCCGCCCACAGAATAATAGAGATCGGTGAAGGTCGGCATTCTGTAAGATGTGTTCCAGGAGCCGAAAAGGCGCAGGTTGTCGGTGAGCCTTATGCCTATGTCGGCGCCCGGGAAAAACTTGACGCCTTCCTTGTTTCCGGTGTTATACACTGCTGTGACTCCGGCCGAAGCGCTGAACCATTTGATGTTGACGTTGTGCTCCAGAAACAGATTGTAGGCGGTGCGGCCCAGCCCGCGGACATTGTGGCCTTTGGGGGTCGGGAGAGGCTCGCCCAGGTTGGTGCTGCGGATGGCCTCGTGGCGTCCCTCGGCGCCAAAACTTGTGCGTCCCAGGCGGGAATCGACCCGGCAGTTGAGGTTGATACCTATAGTGTTGGTCTTATGGTAGTTGAACGGATACTTGTCGGGGTCGCCCCGGAACAGTTCAAACTGGTCTTCGCCGTGATTCCAGTAAAGGGCCGGGGTAAAATGCAGCAGGCCGCGTCCCTCGCTCTTTATGGCGACGAACGTCTTTACCGTGCCCTCGTACTGGTTGTCGAACTTTGGAGAGTAGAATGTCCCCGCGCCGAAACCTTTGTAGCTGAGGCCGGCGTGCCAGGTGAGGTTGCGCTTTGCCCACTCGTGTCCGCCGTTGTAAAATAGCTTTGCCGCCCTGAAATCGGTGTTCGGCGTCCCTTCGGCGCACTTGCTGAATCCCTTGCTCTGGGAAATGCCGTAGGATATACTATTATAGTTGTTGCAGTCGGCCATATCAACGGAGCCGCCTACATTGTAATAGCCAAATGAACCTGCCTCCGCACGGATGGAGGTCGAAAAAGTTTTTACGTTTTCTTCCCTGGCCCAGATGCGGCCCGATAGGTCAGAATCGCCGGTAGTGCCCTGAACAGGGGCGTTGACGTGGCCCTTGGTCACTATGTTGATGGCTCCCATCAGGGCTGAAGTGCCGAATACGCGGGCGGCGGGGCCCTCTACGATTTCTATGTGGTCCACGTCACTCAGATTTACGGGAAAGTCAAATGAGTTGTGGCCGGTCTGGGGATCTGTGATGTTGATGCCGTTTAGCAGCACAGCAATCTGATTGTAGGTGCCGCCTCTCATACTGATGTCGGTCTGCACTCCGAAGCCTCCTCTCTGGCGAACATCCACGCCGGCGGCATATTTCAGCAGGTCGTTTACAGTCTCCACCGGGGCGGAGGT
Organism: Bacteroidales bacterium; assembly: GCA_017428035.1. GTDB lineage: Bacteria > Bacteroidota > Bacteroidia > Bacteroidales > UBA932 > Equibacterium. The sequence goes on from JAFRRR010000116.1 coordinate 30,115, forward strand.
TATCGCCACGCTGTCCAGCAGTGTCACGGTGCGGGCGCTGGCGTGCAGCGATACCGGCACCCTGGAGGCAGTCACTGCCACTGAATCAATTGAATAAGTTTGCTCTTCAGGTTCTGCCTGAGCGGCCGCCGAAAACGCAGCCGCCATCATCAATAGTAAAAGAAACGCCTTTTTCATCAGAAACAAAAACCTATGGAAATATTAGCCGTATTGACTGCTCCGGGCAGCGTGAGCCAGCTTGCAGACAATGCACTGCATCCAACAATCAAAGCGGCTCCAAGCTCAAAGCATACACCACTGCGAGAAAGGTCCTTAACCAGCATCCATTCGCCGTTATTGTCTTCCCAGCAAAGGCGGCTGAAGCCATAGCCCGCGCCGCCGAATACTGCCGTCTTTTTGCCGACTCTCACCAGAGGCCCGGCGGTGGCGAACAGCCGGTCGGTGGCTGCTTTGCCGCTGGCCCAGATGCGCCCGCCATTAAAAGAGCCGTTGGATAAGGCATTGTAGGAAGTGTTGTGATATGAGAAGTTGCTGCGTACTGAGGCCCATGCGCTGAATCGCCGACCCCAATAGTCAAACCTGACGCCATAACTCATTGCCGGTGCCGAAACAGATGCCGATATGGCCCTGACGGACGGAAGTGGACGGGGCGCAACCGGCAGCGGGAAGGCGTCTTTCAGGGGATCTGTATGTCCGTTAACGGCACAGAATGACAGAAAAGTCTTGCCGGCATCCGGCAAAAGCTCAGGCCTGGTGTCGGCCACAACTCCGGTTAAATACATCTGCCGGATGGCGTAGAAACGCTTTTTTGCGGCGGCTGGCATCTTGTTGCTGATTTGTTTCAATTCGCCGCGGAGCGACTCCAGCTGGTTCATAAGTGACAACAGTTGCCCGGAAGGGATTTTCTCTCCGGCATCCTGCCTCTGTTTGAGGTTTATGCATTTGCGGCAGATGAGTTCATAGCTGTCCAGAAGCTCCTCCCAAGAAGTCGTCCCCTGCAATTCCAAGCGCGGAGCGGAGGGCTCCGTTCCGGAGGCAAAACCTATTGCGGGCAGCAGCAGAAAAGCCGCCAGAACACACTTGAAAACTCTGTTCATCACCTTGCAAAGTTAGCAAAAAGATAGTATCTTTACATTTATGGACGATAATATCTCCGGCTTTTTCAATACTGTGGAGGGGTATGGAAACCCCGACCTGACCTCTTTTACGCAGATCCCCACTTCAGAAGGAGGAATGTGCGATTTGTACAGAGGCGAGAGGGCGGGACGTTTCCGTGTTTATAAGTGTCTCAAGCCACAGTATCGCGGCAGCCTTCTGCACGAAGGACTCCTTAAGAAAGAGTTCGAGCAGGGCTATTCCCTCCGCCACGTCAATATCTGCGAGATATATTCCTATATGGAGATTGAAGGGCTTGGCAACTGCATTGAGATGGAATGGGTAGATGGTGTCACGCTGGACGAATACCTCAAGCGCGGAGAGCCTGGCGAAGCCACATTCCTTAAGATAGCCCGCCAGATATGTGACGCTCTGGGCTATATCCACAGCCGCGGGATGATTCACCGCGACCTAAAACCCTCCAACATTATGGTGAGCCACGACGGGGGCATTGTCAAACTGATTGACTTTGGCCTGGCAGACGACGCTACCTCTGCAGTGCTCAAGGCCCCCGCCGGTACGCGGAGGTGGATTGCGCCGGAGGTGCTGGCCGGACATCCTGCTGACGTCCGGAGTGACATATATTCATTGGGCGCCGTGTTGCGTCAGATGACCGGCCATCACCGCCGCTGCCTCGAAAAATGTATGTCAGAAGATCCAGCAAAACGTTATGCATCTGCTGCGCAGGTAAAAGAGGCCCTTTCTTCCAGTGGCGGCTTTTGGCGCGTGGTCTTGACTGCAGTGCTGGCCATTGCCCTGATTGTGATCACGGCCCTTCTCTTCAAGAAGCGGCCTGCACCGGAGGTGGAAACACCGCCGCCTGTTTCAAAAGCGGATACAATATATGTTTTGCCGGCGGAGCCGGAACAACCGTCCGTTCAGCAGCCGGCACCCGGCCCCACAAAGGTACATGCGCCCGCGTCTGAACCGCAAGACAATATCGATGAGATTTTTGAGCAGGCCAGCGACCTGTTCGAAGAGAATCTTTAGCCATCTGTCTTGACTAGATTGAGCCCCTTGGCCTTGCCGGCGATGTAGGAGGGGAGGCGCTGACCGCCGCGTTCCACCCACGGCACCACCAGAGGCAATCCCTTGAAGAAGAATGAACACTGCAGGCGGTCACCCTCGCGGAGTTTGGAGTTCAGACTCTCCACCACCTCGAACTGGTCGTCGCCAGCCTTGCGGAGCCGCACCAGTCGGTTGGGTTCCCACCCGATGATCACAATGCCACCGTCGGCAATATCTTCCGCCGGAAGGGTATAGGCATCCAGAAGCCCGGAAGATTCGGTGGCTTCGCCCAAAAGAGACAGGCGGTAATCCCGGAAATCCTTGTATCCGACAAACCGCGCCAGCACGTCCAGGGTTGCCTTGCGGGGAGTGGTCTCCTGCGAGACGTAGTGCCACAGCCGCTTCAGGGTAGAGGCGGAGAGCGTTTCGCGCCCCTCAAACTTGAGCAGTGCGCTAAGCACGTTGAAATCGTTGGTGCTGAGCAGCGGTGCGCCATACTTCTTTTCCACTGCATCCAGCAGGCTCTGCAACTCTGGGACTCTCTTGTAATTCATATCTTCAGGTTGTATCTATTCAGGTGTGGTGTAATAATTCTGGGCAGACTGCATCACGTCCCGTCCGTTGCCTATGAACAAACGGTAGCAGTAGGTTGTGCCGGGGGCAGGATCTTTCAGGATGACTTCAAACCGGTCACCGCCGGTCTGCACGCCGCCAAGCCTTGTCCACACGGCATCGTCAGCCTCCCAATCGCAGGTGTAGTCCAGCCCGTACGTTGTCAATTGTGACATCGAACTCATCTTGCAGGTGAAAACAATGGCGTCCGGATTGATGCCGTCTATCATGACTTCCTCAAACTCCGGCGTGAGAAACTCCTCCGGCGGAGTCTGGGTGCAGGCTGAGCAGACAAGTATCAATGCTAATGCATAAATGTATGTTAGTCGATACATTGTTTAGCTATTTGAGTAAAATAGATCTCACCTGTTTCTTCAGGGGTGTGGATTCTGAGTATCCCGAATTTCTCGCCGTCTGCTTCAGATGGTCCGACACTGAATGTTACCTGCCAGAGATTCTCAGCTATTAGTTTACTTATATTGACTGAGCCACATTCGCCCACCATTTCGATTCTGTATTCGCTGGCATGAATGAAAATGGTGTAATTACCGCCGTACGATGGCATATTAATATGATTAATACCCCAGTTTGGGTGTGAATCTGCAAGAGGATTTCCTAATTGTTTGACCAACACTGTGCCCCATCCATGGAAATGGATTGTCAAATATCTGTCTTCCCTGAATGGATTGGGTTCTACAGATATCAACATAATCCTATTATCCTCTATCGAGGCTGAGATACTGAGCCAGTCTACAGTATTATGAGAAGCCCAGAAACCGCCTGGTTTGACTTTAATCCCTCGAGTGCCTCCATCTGCGGGCATGATGATTCCGCCAATGCCATTGGCATACTCGAAGGTGTCGAAGGGACCGTAAGACTCGGTTGTACTTATGGGAACTGTAGTAACTGTATAAATAACAGGAACTACTGCTGTTTGAACATAACCATTGCCATTATTCAAAAGAATTGTGATGGTGCCCTGTTCGAATTCTTTAATACAAAGTATGGAGATGCTGCCGCTGGTTGGTGATGTCCTACTGACGGAAGTAATAAAGTTGCCGTCGGAGAATGCCGATACGATAGCATCTTCCGGTAAAGTGCCCGAGATGGAAAAGTCAAGGGTTACGGTCTCTTCCAAAGTTATAAAAATGCCTCCTTCCGGCAAATCTATGCTGATGAAGGCTGGTCGATATACGGGGATTTCCAAAGTGGTGTCGTCGGAGAGGGTTACCAGCACGAAGTCGGGATTGGAGGTGTCGGTGCCGGTGATAAATGCCCCAAGTGGCTCTTCCTGTTCTCCCGGATTGTCAGGCTCTTCTGGTTCTGAAGGTCCTTCAGGCTCCGGGGTCAGCGGCACAAAAGGCTCGTCGGTTCCGGCCGATATCCACCACCGTCCGTCTTCCAACTTGATGATGTGCCCTTCCTCACCATCTGAAGACTTGGCGGAATAAACCACCACCGTGCCGCTCTTGGCGAATGTAAAAACCCATCCGGTTTGTATGCTGTCTTCCATAAGCGGAGTGGTGCTCAGCAAATAGTCGCGCTCGCTTAGTGCCTCCACGATTCTTCTGGTGGCCGCCAGATTGTTGTTAAGTTGGTTCACTATATTGCGCAGTGCAACGTGGGCGCTCCAGGTTGTGAGCTGCAGCACGGTGCCGTCGGACAGGGTAATAAGCACAAAATTGGGATTGGACGTGTCAATCTTCTTGAAGGGGGAACTGCTGGCAGCCTGAGGCGTTGCGCTCCAGGTCTGGCCTTTGTCCAGAGAAATGAACCAGGTGTCGTCTTCAAGCTTGAAAAGAGGCGTTTGATTATTTTCAACTGCAATCATTTTGCCGTCTATGCCCAGCAGCCATTCGCCGTCGATGGTCCAATAATAGTCACCACCGTTAAAAGACTTGACACTTATAGTTGGGGTCGCCTTCTTGCCAGTGCTTAGGTAGATTGTTTCGCCGGAGCCGAACACCAGCGTATATCCGACAGTCGTTCCGTTTTGCTCGTCGGGGATTACGGCGGTGACATATCCGCCCGACTGCATCTGCCCAACGGCCCTCTGCAATGCCGTAATGTCGCCGTTTGCCGAATCCGCTAGGGCGGCCAGCCGCTGTAGTTCCGCCTCGTGCTGCTTAAGCTGCTCCCGGATGTCATCTATCTCGCCGTTGTTGCACGCCGCGGCGCATGCCAGGCAAACTAATAACAAGAGTATCCGTAAAAGTTTGTGCATATCCATGCAGACTTTATTCAATCTACAAATATACACAATATTAGTCTCAACAATGAACCAAAATGCTCTGCCGTCCAAATGGACCTATTTGGACCAAAAATGGACCTAAATGGCGGCAAGTGGGTGCCTATAACGGAATTATCTTTGTATCACGTGCCATTATTTTAATGCATAATCAAATGAAGACAATTTGGCCAAAAGTAGTATTGTTGCTAATAACAACATTATCTTCTTTTCAACTTTCCGGGCAAGAAAAGAAGCCCACACTTATGATTCTTCCCAGTGACAACTGGTGCACTCAAAGGTACTTTATCACGACATTTAATAATCAAGGCTTTGAACAGGAAGTGCCTAATTATTCCCAGGCATTCCGGGAGGACACAGAATTGCCGTTGGTAATCAGTAAGATTGGACAGTTGCTTACAGACAGGGGCTACTCTCTCAAGGATGCAGAGCAAGAGACAAAGGCAGTGTTTGCAAGGATGGCTGAAGATAATGTCACTATGAGCAAGACCTCATCTTCGTCAATCGCAGAGTCGCCCCTTGATATGATCAAGAAAAAAGCGAAGATGGACATTATTATCCAGATTGACTGGAAGGTCAACAGGGAAGCTGCGGGAAGGTCGGTGTCATTTACACTGGAAGCATTTGATGCTTATACGAGCAAACGGATTGCTACTTCTGCCGGCGTTGGGCCGGTTTCAAACGATATCGTGCCCCTGATGCTTGAGAATGCAGTGAAGTCAAATATCAAAGCATTTGACAAGCAGTTGATGGCATATTACAAGGATATGCAGAAGCAGGGCCGTGAGATAGTCTTGTCAGTTAAGCGATGGGAAAACGGTGACATCGACTTGGAAACAGAATTTGATGGCGAAGAACTGCTGGATTGCATTCAGGCTTGGCTAAGAAAGAATACTATTGGCGGGAACTTCAATTTGTCTGATGCAACAGAGAATCAGGCATACTTCGAGCAGGTCAGGATACCTCTATATGACGAGCATGGCGACGCTATGGATGCCAGGTCATTTGCGGTAAAGCTCAGGAAATACCTGTCAAAAGAGTATGATATTGTTTCTAAGGTTATGACCCGAGGGCTTGGAGAAGCCATAATAGTTTTAGGCGAAAAATAGTATGAAAAGGATTGTTATTTCATTGGCAATGGTCTTGCTTGCGTTTTCTGCCCACGCTCAGACATTGGATGATTTGGGCAAGATATGTATCTCGGTTGCTCCGGTGAAGCAAAAGGATGTTCCGGAACCTGCAAAGAGGGTTCTTGAAAACAAGCTTAGGCAGATGTTGTCATCTTATGGAATTGTTGATAATGGCATTGGCCGCAGGTTTGAAATGACCTCGGCAGTGGATGTTCTCTCAAAAGATATTGTTACAGGCGCTCCCTCACGCATCTCACAGAAGCTGGAGATAACCTTGGAAATCAGGGATGCCATTGAAAAGAAGACTTACGGGACGACCAGCTTCCAGACATTAGGCGTCGGTCTGAGTGAAGAAAAAGCCTTCATCAAGGCTTTCAGTTCAATAGGCAAGAATTCCATAAAGTCGTTGGTGGAAGATTCAAAAGACAGGATAATCGATTATTACAATACGCATGCAGACCGTATGATTAAAGATGCGTCCGTGGCTGCCGATAAGGGGGATTATGATTATGCATTGTATCTTCTGTCGTCTGTGCCGGACGTGTGCACAAACTATTATGACAAATGTCAAGATTTGATAGTCGATTATTATTACAGGAAAATAGATGCGGAAGGTGAAGCCCTCTTGAGGGAGGCGAAAGCTCTCTGGGCGGAAGCGCCGGATGCGGATGGTGCTGCAAGGGCTGCGGCGGTTTTGTCCCAAATTGATAATATGGCTGCCTGCCAGAATTCCGTTGATGCTCTGTTGGCTGAAATCAAGAAAAAAGTCGCAGACGACAAAAAGAAAGAGTGGGAATTCACTCTCAGACAATACGAAGACCAGAAAAAGCGCGAGCAGCGTGACTTTGAGTTCAAAGTGAAAAAGTATAACGATGATAAGGCACGCGAACAGCGTGATTTCGACTTCTCTGTGCGTCAGTTCGAAGAAGACTCCGCACTCAAACGCGCCATCGTTGATGCTGGGAAAGAAGTGGCAATAGCTTATGTAAAAGGACGATAATATGAAAATAAGATTGATGGTATTGGTTGCAGTGATGCTTGGACTCTCCGGCATCTCCCATGCTCAGGGTTATAATCAGGACAATGTCACTCTGGGCAATTATCTAAAGAGAATGTACATGAACGCCCCTTTCGAGGGTGTGCGTCTTGTTGAAGACTATGACAACTGTTACTTGATTTCTGTCGTGACGCTGGAGAAAGCAAAATACGGCAGCCCCAGTGCATTGAACAGAGTTGCATCTGTCAAGGCGATGGCTCAGGCCAGCAGGTATTTCAACGGCTCTCAAATCACTTCTGACTTGATTATCAGAACCTCGGAAGACAACAATGGGCATTCTGATACAGAGATGATTGAACATATTCGGGAGCATTCTGCCGGCTATGTCAAGGAATTGGAAATGCTGACTTCATTTCAATCATCTGAAGGCTGGACGACATTCATCTTTGCAAAACAAATGGAAATGAATTAATAATAACAACACAATAACATGAAAAACAATAATCACATAGCAACAAGGGTAGTAATAATGTCTATCCTGCTTACCATGTCTATCGCAACCTTCGGCCAGAACACATCCAGATACGATGACCCGCTGTATCAAACGGTAGACGCTGTCAAAGAGATACGAAATTTGTTCAAAAAGGATGGCAGTGGGAAGGGAGAGACAAAGAAGCGAGATGATAAGAAGCAGAGGGGCGAAACTGAAAATTCTAATGATGTGAAAGAGAAACAAGGCACCGATGGAGTGGTTGATGATGTGACGCTTATTGTGTCTGGTAGTGATGTGACGGAGAAGGAGGCCACACTAAATGCTCTGAGAAGTGCTATTGAACAAGTTTATGGGACATTCGTGTCTGCAAATACTGAGATATTGAATGATGAACTGGTAAAAGATGAAATAGTGAGCGTATCAAAGGGTAATGTGAAGAATTACGAGAAGGTGTCAGTTGCCCAGTTACCAAATGGACAAACGTCAGTAACATTGAAAGCGACAGTTTCCAGGTCTAAACTTATTAAGTATGCAAAGAGCAAAGGCTCATCGGCGGAGTTTGAAGGGCAGACCTTCGCAATGAATATTAAGCTGATGGAACTTAGGAGTAAGAATGCGATGAAAGCGTACGAGCATATGTGTGAAGAGATAATAGCGTTATTAAGAGGAGGAGCCTTTGATTATAAAGTAGAACTCGGTGAACCTGTTGTGGCCTATGCAAAGACAAGTGGCGGGAAAAGCGATTATGGGAATAATTCCAATTATTTCGAAGATGGCGGAAAAGATCCCACAGATGTTATAAAAGGATACTCAGTTCCTATAACAATTAGCGTTTTGGCGACTCCTATTACATCTCAGATAGTATCATTGGTAAACAATACACTTAACGCAATTAAACTATCCTCATCAGAAATAAGTGACTTTACGAAAATAGGAATGGGGCTTTATAATTATAGCAAGTGTGGGATTTATGTGAGAGGAATTGCAGAAGCGAATGACATTGTTCTCCCGTTTGGCTCTGAACCAGTTGAATGTGATGCCCAAGTCAATTGCTCTGCTATCTCTGCATTTCTTGATTATTATCTTGAATCAATCTCCGATCCATACTATATGTTATCATGGCAGAATAGCAACAATGAGATAAAGGCAATCAGTATAAAAGTGCCATCATCTGATAGTCGTTACTGGACTCCAGTTATCACTGGCAACAAAGGCAACTATTTGTGCCTCATTGACCCCGATTGGAACTGTTTTTCTTCAATGGCGTATAGCCGATATCAAAGCCGCCCATGTTTGTATTATGGGATTAAACCATATGATGGTTCTTATAATTATGGGGAATGGTTTACACGTAGAATCGACTTGAGTTCAAATTGGGGGCAGTGGCTACTGCCAGAGAGTGAAACAATTAAAGAAGGCAAGAAGAAAGCTAAAGAAAAAGGGGCTAAATCATCAGATAAATCCAAAGCTTCTTATGTTGAACAGATTATTTGCCAGTATTCTTTGAAGTATTTTATTCCTAAGGATGAGCTTGCAGAATTCAAAGGTTTTACACTGCATAAATCTAGCGATAACAAATAGTATAAAGTAGATGCATTATGGATCTCAAAACAAGAAAATGGATTATAAATAAGGATGTCTTGCCATATCTTGACGACAAAGGGTATAAAATAGTTGCCCCCAGACAAAAAGGGCTTCCAAGGTGTATTGACATACAATGTGAAAAGGATGGTGAGAATTACTTCTTTTCTATCATGGTAGTCACGCCCGATAAAAAGGGGCATTGCTTTGATGCAACAGTATCGACCGAGTGGATAGAGGCCCGAAATAGAGGAGAGAACTTTAAGTTCGTAATATGTTGTGTGGATTCTTCGTATCAATCAAAAATTGTAAAGATTCTTGAAAGGGAGGCAGTGCTGAGTTATTCATCGCCTCACCTGACCTCTTTTCAGATTAAAATGAACATTAAAGAAGATGAAATAGACAATCCACAGATTGCGCCAAAAAAGCGTATGGATTCTTTATACAAGATGATTGACGAGTTCGAACAGTTAAAGAAGAAATACGACAAAAAGTTCTAACCCAGTTATAGATATTCAACAGCAATGAGACATTATCGGATATGGATTTCATGGATAGTGGAAATTCCGACGCAAAGTGACCCCCTGCGTCTCTTCTGAAAGTGACCCCCTCGTCCGATTCAAAATGACCCCCAGGTCTTAAAGACGAAAACCTAAATAGAATGCAGGCTGGTGTGGTTTTTCATCCCTACAGCCTGCA
>JAFRRR010000117.1 GCA_017428035.1 Bacteroidales bacterium
ATGTTCCTCAAGCCGGGGATGGAACAGGAGTACCAGCGCCGGCATGCGGCTATCTGGCCGGAATTGAAACAGTTGTTGTCGGAAACTGGTGTGAGCAATTACTCCATTTTCTGGGACAGGGAGACCAACATTCTCTTTGCCTATCAGGAAGTGGAGGGCGATGCCGGTTCCCAGGATCTGGGCGGCACCGAAATCGTGAAGAAATGGTGGGACTATATGGCCGACATCATGGAGGTCAACCCCGACAATTCTCCGGTCTCCATACCTCTGAGCGAGGTTTTCTACATGGAATAGCCTGTCAGTCCAGGGGTATTTCCGGGTGCTGTACGGCCAGGGGCACGCCTTCCTGTGAAAGATAGAACATATACAGGATGACGGGCTTGGTGCCGCGGTTCTCGCCGTGGTGGATGGTGTTTACCATTTCCACGACGGCTTCGCCCTCGTGCACCACTTTCTCCTTGCCGTCCAGGCCGATGATGGTCAGCTCGCCCTGCACCAGTATGCCGTAGTTCATCACGGGGTGGTGGTGCCAGCCCAGTTTATGCCCGGCGGGGAACTCGTATTTCACGGCCACCAGTTCCGGCCGGCCCTGCAGGTAGTCGGGCAGCTGCACCCCGTCCCAGCTCTGGCTGGTGCGTATCAGTTCTTCGCTCACAACCGCCGGGGCGGCTTTTTCTTTGTTTTTGCAGGCGCCTGCGCAGGATGCCAGGACGGCCGCTGCGGCGCAGATTGCAAAGCTGGCGGCTACGAGCCGCTGCATTATCTGTTTCATGGTATAGAAAGATTACGGATTATATAGTTTGCATCTGGCCGCCACGGCCTCCAGTTGCCAGCGGGGGGTGCTGGTGGCGCCGGTGATGCCGATTGAGGCGGCGCCGGAGAGCCATTCGGGGCGGAGCGACTTGGGGTCTTCTACCCAGTAAGTTTTGGGGTTGTGCTGGCGGCAGAGTTCAAAGAGGACTTTGCCGTTGGAGGAGTCGTGGCCGCTGACAAAGAGTATCACGTCGTGGCCGGCAGCAAAGGCGGCCAGCTTGCGGTGACGGCCAAAGACCTGACGGCAGATGGTGTCGTGTATGGTGATGTCAGAGGTGCGCTCCAGAAGGGCTTCTTTCAGAGCTTCGTATTCCGCGGGGTCGCGGGTGGTCTGGGAAAAGAGCTCTATGTGACGGGAGAAATCCAGCCGGTCAATTTCGTCAAGATTCTCGATAACGATGGCCTCGCCGCCGGTCTGGCCCACCAGGCCGTTGACCTCCGCGTGCCCTTTTTTGCCGAAGATGACCACCGTGCCGCCGGAAGCCGACGCCGAGCGCCACGCCTGGGCGATGTCGCGCTGCAGCTTTAAAACAACCGGGCAGGTGCAGTCGATGAGGTTGACACCTATTGAACGGGCCAGTTCGTAGGTGGCCGGCGGTTCGCCGTGGGCGCGGATCAGCACGGTGTCGCCGCTGCCCAGCTGCCGCAGTCCGTCCAAATCAATAGTGACCAGACCCTTGCCGGCCAGACGGGCAATCTCGGCGGTGTTGTGCACCATAGCGCCCAGGGAAAAAAGCCTGCCGCCGCCGGAGAGAAACTCCTCGGCCTTGTCTACGGCCCTTACCACGCCGTGGCAGAAGCCGGAATCGGGGTCTATTTCGCAGTTAAAGCGAGAAGCCATATTTCTCGTTGAGCAGGGCCACCAGCCACTCCATCTCGTCGTCCATCGTCATGCAGGTGTTGTCCAGCACTATGGCGTCGTCGGCCTTACGCAGGGGAGAGACCTCGCGGGTGGAGTCGCGCAGGTCGCGGTCGCGCAGGTTGTGAAGCACGTCTATGAAGGTGACGCCGGGGTCGGTGGTCTCCTTGTAGCGGCGCATCGCGCGCACCAGGTCGTCTGCAGTCATAAAGATCTTGAGCTCCGCGTTGGGGAACACGGTGGTGCCTATGTCGCGGCCGTCCATAACCACGCCGCCGCCGGCCGCCATCTTGTGCAGGTTGTCATCCACAAAGTTGCGCACCTTGGCAATGGCGCTCACCGGGCTGACATAGCTGCTGACCTCCATCTGGCGGATGAGCCCCTCTACATTCTCCTCAAAAATGTAGGTTTCGGGGCGCTGGGAAACTTCCAGCTCGGGCAGCAGCGCCACAAGGGCCTCTTCATTTATCTTGCCGTCGCCAATGGCCCCCTTGCGCAGGCCGTATAGGGTCACGGCGCGGTAAAGCGCACCCGAGTCGAGGTGGATGTATCCAAGCTTTTTGGCGATGAGGGTTGCAAACGAACTTTTGCCCGTGGACGAATAGCCGTCTATGGCGATGATTATTTTAGGTTGTTGCTTCATACGGCGTCAATTTTCACAAAGATACTCAAAAAAATGACTACATTTGCAAGAATAAACATCTATCAGCGTGAAACTGTTAATTATAGACGACGAAAGGGCGATTCGCAACAGCCTCAAGGAGATTCTGGAATTCGAAGGCCACACCGTGGAACTGGCCGAAGATGGCAAGAAGGGTTATGAGGCCGCTATGGCGGGCAACTTTGACGCGATTTTCTGCGACATCAAGATGCCCGAGATGGACGGCGAGGAGGTGCTCCGCCGCCTTGTGGAGGAGGGGTGCGATTCGGCCATCATTATGATCTCCGGCCACGGCGACATCGACACCGCGGTGAGTTGCATCAAAAACGGCGCCTACGATTTCATCCAGAAGCCGTTGGACCTGAACAGGATACTCATCACCCTGAAGAATGCCACCGAGAAGACTTCGCTGGTAAAGGAGACCCGCATATTGCGCAAGAAGGCCGACAACCGCTACACGATAGTGGGCGAGTCGGAGCAGATAAAACACGTGAAGGATGTTATAGCCCGCGTGGCGCCCACCGACGCACGGGTGCTGATCACCGGAAGCAACGGTACCGGCAAAGAGTTGGTGGCCCACAACCTGCATATGCAGAGCAACCGCGCCGCCGCCCCGTTTATCGAGGTCAACTGCGCCGCCATCCCTTCTGAGCTGATAGAGAGTGAGCTGTTTGGCCACGAAAAGGGCTCTTTCACCTCTGCCATCAAGCAGCACAAGGGCAAGTTTGAGCAGGCCGACGGAGGCACGCTGTTCCTGGACGAGATAGGCGATATGAGCCTGGCCGCGCAGGCCAAGGTGCTGCGCGTGCTGCAGGAGAAAAAGCTGAACCGCGTGGGCAGCGACAAGGACATCGAGGTCAACGTGCGCGTGATTGCCGCCACCAACAAGAATCTGCTGGACGAGATTGCCAAGGGCAATTTCCGCGAGGACCTTTACCACCGCCTGAGCGTGATTCTGATACACGTCCCGCCGCTGGCAGAGCGCATAGACGACATCCCTCTGCTGGTGGACTATTTCATAGAGCAGATTTGCTCAGAGAGCGGTATGCCTGTGCTCAAGGTGGAGCCTGCAGCCTACAAAGAGCTGCAGAAGATGCCCTGGACAGGAAATATCCGCGAACTCAGGAATGTGGTGGAGCGCCTGCTGATACTGTGCAGCGGCACCATCACCAAAGACGATATTGTAATGTACGCCAACCCGGCATTTTAAAAGATGAACAATTTAGTAGCGATAGTTGGACGCCCCAATGTGGGCAAGAGCACCCTCTTCAACCGTCTGGTGGGGATGCGGCAGGCCATCGTGGATAATGTCTCGGGCGTGACGCGCGACCGCCACTACGGCAAATGCGAGTGGTGCGGCCACGAATTCAGCGTGGTGGATACCGGCGGTTTTACCGTAAACAGCGACGACGTTTTCGAGAGCGCCATCCGCGACCAGGTGATGATAGCCATAGAAGAGAGCGACCTGGTGATTTTTATGGTTGAGGTCGCCACCGGCATCACCGATTTCGATGCCGAGATTGCCGATATCCTGCGCCGAAGCAAGAAACCCGTGCTGCTGGCCGTGAACAAGGTGGACACCGCAGAAAAGCAGTACGGCGTGTACGAGTTCAATGCGCTGGGCCTTGGCGAGCCTTTCTCGCTGTCGTCTGCTACCGGCAGCGGCACCGGCGAGTTGCTGGATGCCGTGCTGGAAAAACTCCCCGCCGACAGCAAGATAGTGGAGGAAGAGGGGCCCAGGCTGCCGCACATCGCGGTGGTGGGCAAGCCCAACGTGGGCAAGTCGTCCCTTACCAACGCGCTGCTGGGCGAGGACCGCAATATTGTGACTCCCGTGGCGGGCACAACCCGCGACGCCATATCGACCCACTATAACAAGTTTGGCCACGAGTTTATGCTGGTGGACACCGCCGGCTTGCGCAAGAAAAAGAAAGTGACCGAGGACCTGGAGTTCTACTCTGTGATGAGGGCCATCCGCGCCATAGAGAACGCCGATGTCTGCATCCTTATGATAGATGCCCAGCAGGGCATCGAGGCTCAGGACCTGGCCATCTTCAATATCATAAACCGCAACCGCAAGGGGTGCGTGCTGGTGGTGAACAAGTGGGACACGATAGAGAAGGGGAACAACACTATGAAGGAGTACCGCGAGGCGCTGGAGCGCCGTCTGCAGCCCTTCAACGACATCCCCATCATATTCACATCCGTTCTCAAGAAGCAGCGCATACTGGACGTGCTGAACGCCGCCCAGGAGGTCTACGACAACTATTCCCGCAGGATACCGACCTCTGCCCTGAACGAGGCAATGCTGCCCGAGATAGAGAATTACCCGCCGCCGGCGTGGAAGGGCAAGTACATCAAGATCAAGTACATAACCCAGCTTCCCACGGCATTCCCGGCTTTCGCGTTTTTCTGCAACCTGCCGCAGTATATCCGCGACCCGTACAAACGTTTTTTGGAAAACAAGTTGCGCGAGCATTTCGACTTTAAGGGATGCCCGCTGCAAATTTATATCAGACAGAAATAGGAGAAGAATTAGATGAGCGAAGACGTTCTGTTACAGAATCAGCACGAATACGGCGACGACAGCATCATCCATCTGGATGACGTGGAGCACATCCGCAAAAGGCCCGGTATGTACATTGGCCGGCGCGGCAACGGCGGCGACCCCACCGACGGTATCTATGTCCTCACAAAAGAGGTCATAGACAACTCTGTGGACGAGTTCCGCGGCGGCTACGGCAAGAAGATAGATGTCACCATAGAAGAGGGCACGGTGAGTGTGCGCGACTGGGGCCGCGGCATCCCCTTCAAGACTATGATTATGGCGGTGAGCCGGCTGAATTCAGGCGCCAAGTACAACGACAAGAGCTACAAGAAGAGCGTAGGCCTTAACGGTGTCGGCCTCAAGGCGGTGAATGCCCTGTCCACCTATTTCAAGGTGCAGAGTTTCCGCGACGGGCAGACCAGGTGGGCCACTTTCTCCAAGGGCGAGCTCACCGGCGAGGGCGAAGAGGCTACAGCCGAGCGCAACGGCACCCAGATTGTCTTCACTCCCGATGGCGAGATATTCGAAGGCTTTGCCTTCAACGAAGAATACGTGGTGGAGATGGTCAAGAACTACGCCTATCTGAACGTGGGCCTGACCATCAGTTACAACAAAGAGACCTACAAATCGTCTGACGGTCTGCTGGACCTTCTGAACGAAAACATAGACGAGGAGCCCATCTATCCGCCCATCCACCTTATGGGAGAGGATATCGAGGTGGTGCTGACCCACGGCAACAAATACGGAGAGAACATCCACAGTTTTGTCAACGGCCAGAACACAATTCTGGGCGGTACCCACGTGGCGGCCTTCCGCGAGGCGATTGGCAAGACGCTGAAAGATTTCTACAAGAAAGATTTCACCCCAGCCGATGCCCGCCAGAGCATTGTGGGGGCCATTGCCATAAGTATGGACGAACCCGAGTTCGAGGCACAGACCAAGGTGCAGCTGGGCAGCAAGGTGGTGAACAAAGAAGGTCTCACAATGCAGAAGTTCGTGGGCGATTTCATAAGCCGTGAGCTGGACAACTATCTGCATCAGCACAAGGATGTGGCCGACATTATGCTGGCCAAGATCCTGGCTTCGGAGAAAGAGCGCAAGGCGGTGCAGGGTCTCCGCAAAGAGACCAAAGAGCGCCTGAAAAAGGCCTCTCTGAACAACAAGAAGCTCTCTGACTGCAAGATCCACTACAACGACAAGAACGAGCTGCGCGACGCCACAATGATTTTCCTCACAGAGGGTGACAGTGCGAGCGGCTCCATCAAGAAGATACGTAACGCCAACACCCAGGCGGTGTTCAGTCTCAAGGGCAAGCCCCTGAACAGCCACAAGGCCACCAAGACCGACGTCTACGAAAACGAAGAGCTGAGCCTGCTGCAGGCCGCCCTGAACATAGACGAGGACCTGGACAACCTCCGCTACAACTATGTGATTATAGCCACCGATGCCGATGTGGACGGTATGCACATCCGCCTGCTGCTGCTCACGTTCTTCTTGAAATTCTATCCCGACCTGATCCGCCAGGGGCATCTGTATATCCTGCAGACGCCGCTATTCAGGGTCTCAGACAAGAATCATAACGTGTACTGCTACAGCACGGCAGAAAAGGATGCCGCCACCGGCAAGATGAAGAGTTCTACCGTGACCCGGTTCAAAGGTCTGGGCGAGATTTCCCCGGAGGAGTTCAAGGGTTTCATAGGCGAGGATATCCGTCTGGAAAAGGTTCACCTGAGCAGCGACGATCCCGTGGCAGACCTGCTGGAGTTCTATATGGGTGAAAACGACAACATCCGTCTGGACTTTATCCGCAACAATCTGCGCAGCGAAATTGACAATGTAGAGGAGGCACAGTAGAAAAATGAAACAGTCCACCGCAAATTTCATCCTGACCAAGGTGCTCGGCTGGACCGGCGCGCCCGACTTCCCCAGCGCCAAAAAGGCGCTGATTCTGGGCGTTCCGCACACCAGTATCTGGGACTTTGTGATTGCATATCTGTATGGTAAGTCAAAAGGGTCTCAGATCAATATACTGGTCAAGGAGAGTCTGTTTTTCTGGCCGCTGGGGGTGCTGCTCCGCAAGTGGGGGGCGATTCCCCTTAAGCGCAAAAGCGCGGCCGGCGGCGCCAATGCGGCTATGCAGATGATAGAGGCCTTCAAGACCCACGACAATATCCTTCTGGGCATCGCGCCCGAAGGGACCCGCAAGCCGGTGAAAAAGTGGAAGACGGGCTATCACGTGATTGCCACCAGGGCAGGTGTCCCGGTATATGCCGGTTTCATCAACTGGAAAAAGAAATATGTGAGCTATGGCGAAGTGTTCCCGCTCACAGACGATGTCAAGGCAGATTCGCTGCGCCTGCAGCGCTATTACAAGAGCCTGGACGTCGGCGCCAAGCACCCGGATCAGTTCGTCTTTGACGACTCTGTCAAATAAATTCCCAAAAGTTTATACCTTTGCACCCCAAGGTGAGGCGCTCTGTCGGGGGCGGTTTTCCGCCTCAGGAAAGTCCGGGCAGCATAGGGCGGCGCGCTGTGGAAAGCACAGATGGGCGTAAGCTTATGTCGCGCGTAACAGAAAACAACCGGCCCGCTTTGGCGGACCAAGGGTGAAAACGTGGGGTAAGAGCCCACGGGCATATATGGCGACATATATGCGGTACGCGCCCGTGCGCTGCAAGGCCAAATATACCGGCATATAAGGGTTGCCCGCCCTTTGCCGGGGGGTAGGCTGCGTCAGATAAATGATAGGGGAGCGCTCCGGCGCTTACAGAACCCGGCTTACAGTCTCACCTTTTACTATAACGGGACACCTGCTTTGATGCAAGTGTCCCGTTTCTATTTTGGCCCGGAGGGGGTTCTATCTCAATTTGAAGACGTATGTGATGGTGCCCTCCTGAAGTTCGGGGGCGGTGCCGGAGACGTTGAAGTGGGCGGCCAGGGCGGCCTTCTTGGCGCTGGCCCATATCTCACTGTCGTTGAGCGTGGTGCCGGGGGCGCCAGGAACGGCAGAGACTACCTTGCCTTCGCGGTTAACCTTGATCCTGACCACGACCTTGCCGCCGTCACCCCTGGTGAAAACGGGGATGGGCAGCGCGCCCACCACGGTGCGGCCCTCCAGCTTGGCAGACGGTGCGCCCTCTGCATTGCCGGTCTTGGTGTTGCCCTGGGTGTGCCCGGCGGCGAGGGATTCGGAAATCTTCTCTGCCACCTGCTGGGCGGTGGTGTCCTTGTTGGAATTCTGGGCGGAGGTGAACAGGGCCCTCTTGTTGATTTCCTTCTCGCGCGGCGGCTCTGGAACCTCCACGTCGCCCCTGTCGCTCACGGTGCTTTCGGGGCCTTCGTTGGCCCTTTTGGCAACCGTCTGCGCCTGGGATTTCTGCACCAGTTTGATGGGCTTTTTGGGTTCCGGCTCTTCTGTGCGGGGCTGGATGCCCGCCTTGACC
>JAFRRR010000021.1 GCA_017428035.1 Bacteroidales bacterium
AAGGGTGCGCTTATGGGCGCGGCCAACGTGGTTCCGGGCGTGAGCGGCGGCACCATCGCCCTGCTCACCGGCATCTACCAAGAGCTTATAGAATCCATCAAAAGCATCAACGGCAAGAACTTGGGGCTGCTGCTGCGCGGCCGTTTCAAAGAGTTCTGGCAAGGCATCAACGGCAACTTTCTGCTGGCCGTGGCCATCGGCATCGTGGTCAGCATTTTCTCGCTGGCCAAGTTTATGACTTTCTTGCTGGAGCACTACCCCATCCAAACCTGGGCCTTTTTCTTCGGCCTGGTGCTGGTCTCTACCGTGTATATGATCAAGGGGCTCAACAATCTTAAACTCACATCCTGGCTCTCGCTGCTGGTGGGCGCCGCCTGCGGCGTGGCGCTGTGCCTGGTCTCTCCCAGCCACACCAGCGACAGCCTTCCGTTCATATTCATTTGCGGCGCCATTGCAATGTGCACTATGATACTGCCCGGCATCTCCGGCAGTTTCGTGCTGGTGCTGCTGGGCAAATACGCCTTTATGATGGATGCCGTGGGCAACCTCAACATCCCGGTGCTGGTGGTGTTTGCCATAGGTGCCATTCTGGGCATCCTGGGCTTTTCGCACGCCTTTTCGTGGCTTCTGAAAAAGGCCTATAACGGCACCATTATGTTCCTCGCCGGCCTTATGCTGGGTTCGCTGGTCAAGGTTTGGCCGTGGAAAATCGCGCTTGAAAGCGGCGTGGACCGTCCGGTGCTGCCCGGGCAGTTTGCGGGCGAGCCGCACGTGGCCGGAGCCATAATCTGGGCTCTGGTGGGAGCTGCGCTCATCGTCGTCATAGAGATGGCGGCGAAGGCGGTCAAAAAACAAAGCTAATCTTTCTTGACGGGTTCGGGATAGGCCACGCGGCCGTGGTACATCTGCTGCAGGTTCTCTATAAAGACCTGCTTCACGGTGTCTATTTCCGCCATAGTGATGTCGCCCTTAGCCACCTGTCCCTCTGCAATCTTGCCGTCAATAATGCGGTTCACCATCTCTGAGATGCTCTCTGGCGAATAGTCCCTGAGCGATCTGGAAGCCGCCTCCACGCTGTCGGCAAACATAAGTATCACAGCCTCTTTGTCCACCGGCAACTTGCCTTTGTAGGTAAACGGCTCGGTATTGGAGGGATCCCCGCCGGCATTGCAATATTTGGTGTAGAAATACATCGTCTTGGTGGTGCCGTGGTGACTGGCTATTATGTCCACGACCTGCTCCGGCAGATTGTTTTTCCTGGCCAGCGCCAGGCCGTCGTCCACGTGGCGGATGATGTCGCGGGCACTCTGCTCCGGTGTCAGATGCTGATGATAGTTCTGCTCTGCCGTCTGGTTTTCGGTGAAACAGAGCGGGTTCTCTATCTTGCCGATGTCGTGGTACAGCGCCCCTACCCTGGCCAGGCGGGTATTGGCACCAACGGCCCGGCTGGCCGCCTCGGCAAGATTGGCCACCGCCAGGGCGTGCTGGAAAGAGCCGGGTGCCTTGCGCGAAAGCTCCACCAGCAGCGGATTGTTGGTGTCGGCCAAATCCAACAGACGCATCTGGGAAGGCAGCGAGAATATCCTTTCGAAAAGATAAACGAACGGAAAACCCAGTATCGCCAGTATGGCATTCAGGGCCAGGAACAGTATCACCTTCTGGTCCAGCACAGTGCCGGTAAGCAGCCGGAAGGTGCCGTATACACACATCAGGGCTATGAAGATGAACACTGAATTGGCAAATTGGCGGAAGCCCCGGTTGAAATACTTGTAGCTTATGAGCAGCACCGCTCCGGCCAGGGCGTTCATCAGATACAGCTCCACCCCGTTGTCACGAAGGGCCAGCAGCGGCAGCAACGCGGCCAGATAGAGCGGCAGGCAGATCCGGTTGGGAAAGAACTCCCTGACGAACAGCACGTACAGTGCGAACGGAATCAGATAGAGGATGGTTTCGTTTGAGGCGGGAAATACCGAAATGCCGATGTACACCAGTATATATAGCAGCATCAGGAACGCCAGTTTCTTGAAGTCGTCGAAAAGTGACTTGTCCACGGTGTACATCATAAGCAGGTATATGGCCAGCAGCAGCAACACCACAAACAGGTGGCTGAGGCTCTGCATAAAGTCGGAGTGGGTATTGCCACCGTAGGCCGAAATAAACTCTGCTTTGTATGAATCCAGCTTGCGCGCCGTCTCGTTGGTGACCACTTCGCCTCGGGAGACTATCGTCTGACCCGAATAAACCATTCCGGAGGTGGGCGATATATAGTCCAGCGCCTGCCGCGCCAGATTGGCGGTGGTGCGGGCGTCAAAGTACATATTGGGCACTATCACCTCGGAGAGGTTGTTGCTGGCCAGCAGTGAATCCACATTCATATCGGCCGCTGCGGCACTGAGGTCCTTCTGCAGCCTGGCGCAGGCATCGGCGGTGGTGAAAACGTCGCTGGCCGGCATCTGCTCCAGATGCTTGCCGCGGCGGACGCTTATCATAGGACCGTCGCTGTTCAGCGAAGATACCACGCCGGCGCGGTAGATGCGCCTGAGCGAATGGCTCACCACATCGCGCAGAGTGTCGCCGCCAAAGGCTTCAAACGCCTGCAGGACCTGGTCTATCACACTGCCGTCATAGCGGTAGCAGTCCATCTGCTGGGCAGACTTCTGCTCCCTCTCCTGCTGCAGCTGGTCTTCGCTCTTAAGCACGGGAAAGTCAAACGGAGCCACGAGCGTCTCATAGTTCCACGGGCTGCCGACCTGATAGCGATAGCGAAAATTGTTGCGGTCGTTGAAAAAGACCAGCATCACCACTAAGGCAGAGAGCAACAGTAACGGTATGCGTATTTTCCTCATAATTATGGTAAAGGTAAACAATCTTTGGTAATTTCTGAAAATTACCTTACCTTAGCAGTCCTTTACCACAAAGGGTACCATGGCCGAGTGGTTAGGCACAGGTCTGCAAAACCTGGGACAGCAGTTCGATTCTGCTTGGTACCTCCAAATCATCTGAGCTGACAAATTTGCTATTGGTCAGCTCATTTTTTCTTATGAAAGACACTGTAAAGAAGGGAATCAAAGAGTATGTGATGCTCGTTCTGGGCAATTTCATTTACGCTGCGGGTGCCGTTATGCTGGTGGAGCCGTACAAGTTTGCCCCCGGCGGAACCTACGGCCTGGGTATGGTGTTCCACCATCTCTGGGGCTGGGAAACCGAATATGCCGCCCTTGCAATGGATATTCCGCTGCTGATCATCGGCTTCATTGTTTTGGGCAACCGCTTTGGTATAAAGACCATTGTCAGTACCATCCTGCTCCCCCTCTTCATGCAGTTTATGCACCGCTTCTACGGCTACGCCTCCCTCATTGAGCCAGGCGTAACCGACGGGTTGTTCCAGCACCAGATCATAGCCTCGATTTTTGGAGGTATAGTCTATGGCGTAGGTCTCGGCCTGGTATACCGCTCCCGCGCCACAACTGGCGGCAGCGACATCATATCTATGATTATGCGCAAGTATACCCATCTGTCAATGGGTATCTGCAACATATTCGTGGACGGCATCATCACCCTGAGCACCGTGCTTGCATTCGGCGACTGGAAGCTGCCGATGTATTCCTGGATTATAATCTTTGTGTGCAGCCGCGTGATAGACTTTATTCTGGAAGGGCCCAAGCGCGCCAAGACTATGATGATAATCACGGGCGAAGCAGAAAAAATACGCGACTTTATCATCAACGATATGGGCCGCGGCGCCACCCTGATTCCCGGCAAGGGTCTCTATTCCGGCTCGGGCCGCGACATCATCTATGTGGTTGTGGGCCGCCGCGAAATGATACGCCTGCGCGAAAAAGTGTCCCAGGTGGACCCTGCGGCCTTTGTAAACGTGCTCGACTCCGCCGAAATTCTCGGGGAGGGATTCCAGAACCTGGACGGATCTTCTGACGTAGTTTAGGGGAAATGACGGCAAAAAAAGCCGCCATCGGCGCCGTTTAGGCGTCGATGTTGGCGTATTTTGCGTTCTGCTCTATGAATTCGCGACGGGGCGGTACATCGTCTCCCATCAGCATAGAGAATATACGGTCGGCTTCTGCCGCGTTCTCTACGTGAACCTTTTTCATCTTGCGGTTGGCAGGGTCCATTGTGGTTTCCCACAGCTGCTCTGCACTCATCTCACCAAGACCTTTGTAACGCTGTACCTTCACGGCGGACTCTCCCTTGCCGCCGGACATACGCTCTACCGCTGCGCTGCGCTCTTCGTCGCTCCAGCAGTAAACCATATCCTTGCCCTTCTTCACCTGATAGAGCGGCGGTGTGGCCAGATATACATAACCGTTGTAAATCAGGTCGGGCATATAGCGGAAGAAAAATGTCAGAATAAGGGTGTTGATATGGCGGCCGTCCACATCGGCATCGGTCATAAGCACTATCTTGTGGTAGCGCAGCTTGCTGATGTTCAGGGCCTTGGGGTCCTCCGGAGTACCCACCGACACGCCCAGGGCGGTGTAGATGTTGCGAATCTCTTCGCTCTCGAAGGCGCGGTGTTCCATAGCCTTTTCCACATTTAGGATTTTGCCTCGCAAAGGAAGGATGGCCTGGAAGTTACGGTCACGGCCCACCTTGGCGGTACCGCCCGCAGAGTCACCCTCAACCAGGAAGATTTCGCACTTCTCGGGGTCGCGGTTACTGCAGTCGGCCAGTTTGCCGGGGAGGCCTGCGCCGGACATCACGGTTTTGCGCTGCACGGTCTCGCGGGCCTTGCGGGCCGCATAACGTGCAGTGGCTGCTAGAATCACTTTCTCCACAATCATACGGGCATCTTTGGGATGCTCTTCGAGATATGCCTCCAGCGCCTGGCTCACAGCGGTGGACACCAGACCCATCACCTCGCTGTTGCCCAGTTTGGTCTTGGTCTGTCCCTCGAACTGAGGCTCTGCCACTTTCACAGAAATGACGGCTGTAAGACCCTCTCGGAAGTCGCTGGGATCCAGGTCAAACTTCAGTTTGGACAGGAAACCGTTCTTGTCTGCATAGCTCTTGAGGGTAGTGGTCAGGCCGCGGCGGAAACCGCTCAGGTGAGTACCGCCCTCTATAGTGTTGATGTTGTTTACGTAAGAATGGACATTCTCTGTGAAGCCGGTGTTGTACTGCATTGCCACCTCAATGGGGATGACCTTGTCGGTCTCCAGATGAATGGCGCTCTCGCACAGTTTCTCGCGGGTGCTGTCCAGATAATCTATGAACTCTACCAGACCTTTCTCGGAATAGAAGACGTCGGTGCGCGGCTCGGCGATGGCATTGCCCTCGTCGTCGGTGCGCTTGCGCTCGTCCCTTAGGGTCAGGCGCACGCCCCTGTTCAGGAACGAAAGCTCCCGCAGACGGTCTGCTATGGTGTTGTAGTCATATACCGATACGGTGAATATCTCGGGGTCGGGATGGAAGGTGATGATGGTCCCGGTGTCGGATGCGGGGCCGATTTCCTTGACATCGTACAGGGGCTTGCCCTTGGAATACTCCTGTTTGAAGGCCTTGCCCTCGCGGTGAATCTCGGCGGTGAGATGGTCGGAAAGCGCATTTACGCAGCTGACGCCCACGCCGTGCAGACCACCGGAAACTTTATAGCTGTTTTTGCTGAACTTGCCGCCGGCGTGCAGCACGGTGAGAACCACCTCCAATGCAGAGCGGTGCTCCTTTTCGTGCATACCTACGGGGATACCGCGGCCGTTGTCGGAAACCCTTATCGAATTACCCTCCAGGATGGACACTTCCACATCTGTGCAGAAGCCGGCGAGGGCCTCGTCGATGGAGTTGTCCACCACCTCATATACCAAATGATGAAATCCTCTTGCAGAGACGTCGCCGATATACATCGAAGGACGCTTGCGGACAGCTTCAAGACCCTCGAGGACCTGAATACTGGACGCCGAATAATTCTCTGCTTCCTGGTTTTTAAGTGCTTGCTCTTCTTGTGTCATATCTTCAAAAATATCCTTGCGAAGATACGAAAAAAACACCAAAAAACCCAGCGTTCAGAGGGTGAAAAAACCTAAAAATTGATGCGCAGTCCACCCCCTATGTTAAGCGGGAGTTCGGGAATATCCAAATACCTGTAATTCTGATTGTTAAGAAGGTTGCCGCCCTTGGCGTAAACGGCAAAATGACGGTTGAGCACAGCCGTGAGCACAACGGTCAAATCGGAGTATGCCGGAATGGTTCCGTCCCACGACAAACGTTCGCTGCGGTAGGTGTATGCGGCGTTCAGGAAAAAGCGGCGTTTGAAGTTGTATTCCATTGATGCGTCGGCCTCCCATTCGGGCACCATATACACCGGAGAGTTGGTGCCGGTGAAGGCGTTATTGTGCCGCATATTGCCCGTCACTGTCAGATTCTTGAACTTCCAGGATGTCTCAATACCTATCTCAGTGTTTGCATAGTCGCAATACTCGGGCAGCAGGTACGGCAGCAGGTCGTCCGTCTTCTTGGTCCTGAACTGGAGCTGGTTGGAGTAGTTGCCATAGCCGATATACGGAGAGAGCGCAAGCCTGCCTGCAATGATGCTCTCAAGCGACAGCTTGCACACCAGGTTCTTGGTGCCTATGACCTCTTCTGCGCCATAGTTGACACCTTCTATCCCGTTGCACAGCCAGGGAGCCACCCTGAAGTGCTCTACCAGCGAGTTGAGCTCGTTTCCGCCGGAAACCACGCCTCTTATCCACAGAATATTCTTCCACACCTCAACCTTGACATCCACATCGGGATGTATGGTAGTGGCCGCATCTTCGCCTATGTAAGTATTCCCAAAGCGGGCGCCGGCCCTCAGTTTGAAACGCCCCAGCACATACTCGTAGGTGGGCATAAACTCCAGGATTCCGACATTCTGCTTCTGGTCTCCCTTGCCCTCTATGGCATTCTGGTAAATCATATTGACATAGATGCGGTGATCGCCGAAAGAAGAGCCCAGGGTGCCCTTGACGGACATTTTCCTATTGTTGAAAGTAGTGTCTATGACAGTCTCCTGAAGGAGTCTCTTGGCACCGTTTATATAGCTGAAATCCAAATTGTAGAACACGCTGTTCTCCTGAGGGTTGGCGGAACCCAGGGATACATCCACAGCAAAGTCGTTGTAGAAGTGGTCAAGTTCGGCACCATTATACTTATCTCCGTACAGACGGGTGTTGTAGCCCAGCACGGCCGTGAGTTCGCCGGTTTTCCATGCCCGCTTCACATTGGCGCTGACACCGCCCCCAATCCTGACGGCATTCAAGGCATCGTCTTCTCCCAGATAATCCAGGTCGGCGGCAGAGGCTTTGCCGTCCAGATCCACCCCGACATTGAACCGGGGCCTTGCAAACAGCTGCGACTTTAGCTGCAGGTCGGCCACGAAGGGGAACTGGGCGCCGAACTGCGCCATCACATAGGGAGGACGTCGGCGCTCTACCTTGCTGATGCTGTCGGTCTGGTAGGGTGTGAACTCGTAAAGGTCTGTGTATGGCCTGTTGAATATCGAATAGTCAAAGTCGACGTCAAAGCGCTGCAGGCTGTCGGCCACGCTGTGGTCGGAGGTAAGCGGACGGTCTATGTCCGCAATATTAACCTTGTACTGCCGGCTGACCTCCACCGTGGGGTCTATCTGGGCGTACAGACTGCCGCAAAGCATCAATGCGGCCGCAAGTGTCAATATCTTTTTCATCTATTTGATCTTCGATTTAATCTTCATTAATCTCATCTGAACCTGCTCCGGAACATCGTCCTGGCGGCCCGATGATTTGTAATTGTCGGCTATGCTCTGCCAGGTGGCCTGAGCCTGCTCAAAATCGCCGCGGTCGGCAAAGGAGTCGCCCAGGGCTATGAAGCTCTTGGCCAGCCAGTAAACCTGGTCGCTCTTCTTGTCGGCAAACTCGTATACCTTGGTCTCGAGGGTGGCGAAATCGCCGCGGTTGTAGGCCTCTTCTATCAGTATGTAGGCGCTCTCGGCTCCGATGGCGTCGGTGACGTCGGAAGAAAGTTCTGTCAGGATGGGATTTGCGGATTCGCGGTTACCCAGCACGATGTAAGATTTGGCGGCGATGAAATCTGCCTGGCGCAAAGAGGCCCCGTCGGGCGACTCGCTGCGGAGCTTCTCCACCTCGCCAATAGCACGCATATAGTGGCGGCCGCCGTATTCCGAACGGATCAGACCCAGGCGGGCGGCGGCGCGAACCTCATCGCTGGAGGTAAGGCCTATCAACTTCTCATATGCCGTTGCAGATTTATCATACTGACCCAGCGAATAGGTCAGGTCGGCGTAGTTGCGGGTGGCTGATTCCGCCGTCTCGCCGGTAACCGACTCCAGGGCCTTTTCGTAGGCATCGGCTGCAAACTCCTTGCGGCCCTGCTTGCGGTAGGATTCGGCCATATAGTAATGGGCCTGCCCCACCTTTTCCCCTTCAGGATAGGTTTCTATGTAGTTGCGGAGCGCACGCAGGGCGTTGGCATAGTTGCCGGAGAAGTATATCTGCTCTGCGGCATCGAATATCATACTCTCCTTCTCGCTTTCGGTCTTGATGCCCGACAACCCTACTTTATCCAGATATGCCAGATATTCAGAAGGCCTGTTCTGGAGTTGGTAGATGCTCTCCATCCCGGCCAGGGCGTTGCGGGCCTCTGCGGTGCCGCGCAGCTGGCGAACCACCTTGTCATAGTAGGATATCGCCTGGGGATAGTCACCGGCATTGGCGCTCATCATAGCCATTTCCAGCAGGGACTTGCCGTAGTAAAGACTGTCGCGGTGATTGATGATTTCGTTGAAGGCGCTCTTGGCCTTGGCGGTCTTGCCCTGGTTCACATAAGAACGGCCCAGCTCATAAAGGGAGGCCATATACAGCGGAGACTTCTTGTTCTGCTGCACGGCGGACTCCAGTACCGCCTGCTTCTTGGATTCATTTCCGGCAAGGCCGTAGGCCAGGGAAGCCTGATACCAGGGGTAAAGGTCGCCGTCAGTATATTTCTTGGCCACTCGCTCGTACTCTACCGCCGCAGCGGAATATTTGCTCTGCATAAAGTACGAGTCGCCCAGACGGACGCCGGCATCCTTGTCATAGAGGCCTTTCCCGCCGGCGGACTGGGAGAGATACTCGTCAAAATAATTTGCGGCAGAACTGTAGTCGCCCAGCTTGAAGTGGGTGTAGGCCACATTGTAGTACAGCTGATGCCCGAGGTCGGTGTTCATAAACGCCGGGGTCATAAGCAGCTGGTTCTGCTGCGCGAGGGCGGCTTTATAGTTACCCATATTGTACTGGCAATCGGCCAGATAATAACGGGCCACATAGCCGGTCATATCGTGATTGTCCATCTCCGCGGCCTCTTCCAGCAGCGGCGATGCCGCGCGGTAGCCGCCGCTGTTTATCAAATCCACCGAGCGGAGCAGCAGCGCCTTCTGAAGGTTGGCCCTGTCGCCGGCGGTGGGCTTTTCAATGCTGCGGAGGGCCTCGATGGCACTCACGTAATCGTTCTCTCCAAGCGAAGAGGCAGCGACGTAAGATTTGATGATATCCTCCTTACCGCTGTTAGGATACAGCCCCACGAATTTATGGAAGACGCTGATGTCAGAATTGACATCGTAGCTAAGTTTGGCAAAATTGAACAGGGCGTCTTCGCTCACCAGCGGGTCGAAAGAGAGGTC
>JAFRRR010000118.1 GCA_017428035.1 Bacteroidales bacterium
CCAGATCGTTGTATATGGCGTTGTACATCAGCTCCATATACTCGCGGGCATCCACCGTGTTGTATTTGGGAATGGCCCTGGACATCACGCTCAGCTTGGTGCTGAAATCCACGCGCACTTTTTCCTGCGCCTTAGCACTGCGGGTGGTGATCATAATCACACCGTTGGCGCCGCGGGCACCGTAGAGGGCGCCGGCAGAGGCATCTTTGAGGATGGTGAGACTCTCTATGTCAGACGGGCTTATGGCGTTGAGGTCGCCGTCAAAAGGCATACCGTCCACAACCAGCAGGGGAGAACTTGCGGCATTTATGGAGCCGTAGCCCCTGATCATTATGCCTGCGCCACTTCCGGGCTGGCCCGAGCCGGAGGTGGCCATTACACCGGCAACCTTGCCGTCTATGGACTTGGTGACGTGGGAGACGGGCCGCTCTGCAATGTCGTCGGCAGATACAACCTCGGCGCTGCCGGTGAAAGAAGATTTGCGGCTGGTGCCGTAGGCCACCACAAAGGCCTCGTCCAGCGTCTCTTCGTCTATCTGCATAACTATGTCCAGCCGGCTTTCCTTGCCCACCGTGATACGGCGGGTCTTAAGCCCCACGAAACTTATTTCCAGAACATCTCCTTCGGAGGCCTTGAGGGAGTAGAAACCCTCTGCATCCGTAATGGAATAAGCTCCGCTGCCGGTGTTCACCACGCCGGCGCCGGCCACGCTTTCTCCCATATTATCAGACACCCGGCCCTGGATGTTCTGAGCCAAGGCCGGGAGGGTCTGAATAATTAATAATATTATTAGTAGTTGTAGTCTTTTACGCATCTTATACTAAAGCCGTAATCTCTTCTCAAACCTGTCTCGCTGGCGGGGTTGCCGAATGCGAACATCTCTACCATCGCATATTTGTTCTGCGGTTCAGGAGTCCAGTAGTCGCATCCGCCGCCGGTACCGTTCTGGCTGCCGCTGGCATTATCTCTTTTTCCTGCAAGAGGGAAGAAATACTTGATGCCCTTCTCGGAATCGTTGTAATAGAAGCCGGCGTCTGTGCCGCCGTCCTTCTTGTCGTCCCAATACCAGGGGTAAGTATTGTCGTAAGAACTAGCGTCGTTCAGGTTTCCGTTTTTCTTGTATAGTTTGCGGAAAGTCCACGCGGCAGTAGGGGATATGCGCCACCCTTCTGGGCAGGGATCGTATTTGGTCTTGTACTTGGAGACATAACCCCAGAGATCGTTGTCCTGGTCGGCTGCCTCGGTGGTCACCCAGTCGCTGAACTGCGAACCTGTAGGGGAACCCGATTTTGCAAGGATGTATGCATCGGGGTTCTGTATGGCAAGGTCGATGTTCTGGTCGCCGCTGTTCATTAAAGACCAGTCGTAGAGGAGTACCCTGTCGGGGATGACATTGTTGTCTATGTCATATTTGTTGATGAGGACATCCTCTTCGATGCCCCTGGCGCCTACAAACGGATCTTTGCGGCCCCACTGGTACAGCAGGCCGAAGCAGTCGGCGGTGCCGGCTTTTTCGCTGCGTGCGCCAAGGTTGCGGTCCATCATTGTATAGGTGACGCCGGTGGTCTGGTTGGTGAATACCAGCGGAGCGGCTTCGGGGTCGTAGTCTGTAACCCAGAGGTGCCAGCTCCAGACAATCTCGGTGCCCTTAACGGCGGCAACCACTGCGTTGCCGGAAGCGTTGTTGGTCTGAACCACAATCACGCCGTCCTCGCCGCTGCCGGCCACAGATTTGATAAGGCTGCGGGTGTCCTGCCATACCAGCACTGCATTGTCAAACTCCAGAGGCTCGGAAGAGCCGCCCTTGACCTTGGCATTGATGGCCTTGGTCTGTCCGGGAGCCACAATAAAGCAGTTTGCTGCACCGAAAGTCTCCTGTACGGCCACGACCTCCAGTGTCTTGGAAATCTGGCTGGAGCGAGAGAAGTTATCCTGTGCCTTGAGCGAGATCTCTACCGAAGAGGTGAGCGAAGATGCCGTTACAGTCACGTATCCTTCGTTTTTGCTGGTCATCGTTACAGACGATGAATAGCCGGAAGAGACGGTGGCGGTAGGGGTAGAAAGCACCACAGCGTCCGGCTCGACTCCGGTGACGGCAAAGAACACCTTGAAGGAGCCGCCGCTTTTCAGAGCGACCGACTTCATATCGCTGAGCCAGACTGCATTGAACGGCTCCGAGGCGGCCACCTTGACAGGCACGGTGCTCACAGTGCTGCGCGAATTAGCCTTGTCTTCTGCCGAAAGAGTCACTTTGATGGTTCCTGCAGAGGGCATTACGTAGGGCGCGGTGAACTTGATATTGCCCGCATAGCTGGCGTCGTTGCTGACCTTGAGTTCGGCAAGGTCGTTGTCGGCAGTGGCGTTAAGCGTCAGGCTCTTGCCCTCAACTCCGGCAATGGAGAAGGGAATGGAGATGGTCTCTCCAGCCTCTGCCGCATACTCATCCGAGCCGAAATAGATTTGGAGATCGCTCAAAACGGGTCCGGTGGGTGTGTCGGGCTCTTTGGGGTCGTCCGGATTATTACATCCAGCCAGGAGCAGCGCAACTGCTGCAAGAGAGATTAATATTGATCTATACGACATACTGTTTATTCTTTGATGCAACGGATATTCAATGCATAGCCCATAGGCTGGCCTGCGGGAGCAAGGCTGCTAGGGGTGCCCTTGAGGCAAGTTGCACGGAAATTATCGATCTGCATATCAGCTGCCCAGAGATATGCAGTCGGGAATGTGTTCTCACCGTTGTAGAATGCTTCGAATTTAAGAGAGTTGTTGTAGTCGCCTGCAGCGGGAAGGAATGTGCTGCCGCTGTCGTTGGTCACGCCCCAGCCAATGAAATTCTTGTTGGCAACTTCTTCTGTGGCGTATTTTTTCTCCTGAGTGGCATTGGCTGCCTTGAAAGCGTTC
>JAFRRR010000119.1 GCA_017428035.1 Bacteroidales bacterium
GGGCACCGCGCTGAGCTATGCCGCAAAGGTCTTCGGCCTTGAGGCTGCCGTTTATATGGTAAAGATTTCTTACGAGCAGAAACCCTACCGCCGCAGCATTATGCAGACCTACGGCGCACAGGTCATCGCCTCCCCTTCTATGAGTACCCGCGCAGGCAAGGACATCCTGACTAAGGATCCCAACCATCAGGGTTCGCTGGGTACCGCCATCAGCGAGGCTGTGGAGCTGGCAATGAACACTCCCAACTGCCGTTATTCACTCGGTTCCGTGCTTAACCACGTTACCCTGCACCAGAGCATCATAGGCCTTGAGGCAGAGAAGCAGATGAAGATGGCCGGCGAATATCCCGACGTTGTGATAGGCTGCTTCGGCGGCGGCAGCAACTTTGGCGGCCTGGCCTTCCCGTTTATGCGCCACACCTTTTCCGGCGAGCACAAAGAGACCCGCTTCATCGCCGCAGAGCCCCTCTGCTGCCCTAAATTCACCAAGGGTGTGTTCCACTATGACTTTGGCGACGAGGCCGGTTTCACCCCGCTGATTCCGATGTTCACCCTGGGCCACAACTTCCGCCCTGCAAACATCCACGCCGGCGGTCTGCGCTATCACGGTGCAGGTATGATTGTGACCCAGCTGGTTAAGGACGGCTTCGTAGAGGCTATGGATATCCCTCAGCTGGAGACTTTCGAGAAGGGTCTCATCTTTACCAAGGCAGAGGGCATCATCCCCGCTCCCGAATCCTGCCACGCCATTGCAGCGGCCATCCGCGAGGCCAAGGCATACGACGCCAAGGGCCAGGAGAAGGTTATCCTCTTCAACCTGTCCGGCCACGGCCTGATTGACATCAACGCCTACGACAAGTATCTTGCAGGCGACCTGGTGAACGGCGAGGTGAGTGACGAATACATTCACGAAAACATTGAAGAACTCAAACAGCAGATCAACCTCTAACGACGCAATATTATGATGTGGAATGCCAAGATGGAGTGTATGCCGCGTGAAGAACTCACGCGGCTGCAGAGCGAGCGTCTGGTCAAGATAGTGAAATACACCTACGACAATGTGAAATACTATCACGACCGTATGGACGCTGCGGGGGTAAAGCCCTCCG
This sequence comes from Bacteroidales bacterium, assembly GCA_017428035.1. Taxonomy (GTDB): domain Bacteria; phylum Bacteroidota; class Bacteroidia; order Bacteroidales; family UBA932; genus Equibacterium. Next base: position 1,110 of record JAFRRR010000119.1, read on the forward strand.
ACATAAAGGGAATCGAAGATATCAGCAAGCTCCCGTTTATGACCAAGCAGGACTTGCGCGACTACTATCCGACCGGCACCTTTGCCGCGCCTATGAGCGATATCGTTCGATTTCACGCCTCCAGCGGCACCACCGGAAAGCCTATAGTGGCTGGTTACACCAAGCACGACCTCGAATGTTGGAGCGAGGGTGTGGCCCGCTGCCTTACGGCCTACGGCCTTACCAATAAAGATATTGTGCAGGTGGCCTACGGCTACGGCCTTTTCACCGGCGGACTGGGCGCCCACGACGGCGCCTCCAAGGTGGGTTGTTCGGTGCTGCCCGCCAGCAGCGGCAACACCGCCAAGCAGCTTCTGCTGATGAAGGACCTGGGCGTCACAGCCCTCTGCTGCACCCCCTCCTACGCTCTGTTCCTGGCCGAGAGCCTGCATCAGAGCGAGGACTTCAAGCTCTCCGATATGAAGCTCAAGGCAGGCGTCTTCGGCGCCGAGCCGTGGAGCGAGAATATGCGCGCGGAGCTGGAAGAGAAGCTGGGCATCAAGGCCTATGACATATACGGTCTCACGGAGGTCAGCGGCCCCGGCGTGGGCGGCGAATGCGAATATCAGGACGGCACCCACATATGGGAGGATATGTTCTACCCGGAGATTATCGACCCGGTGACTTTGCAACCCGTGCCTCACGGCGAGCAGGGAGAGCTGGTGTTCACAACCCTCACCAAAGAGGGAATGCCGGTGATCCGCTACCGCACCCGCGACCTGACTTCGCTGAACTACGAGCCTTGCAAGTGCGGCCGGACTGCGGTGCGTATGAACAAGATTATGGGCCGCACCGACGATATGCTCATTATCCGCGGCGTGAATGTTTTCCCGACACAGCTCGAGGCCGTGATTATGGAGTTTGCGGAGTGCAACGGCCAGTATTTCATCACTGTAGACCGCGTGAACAACACCGACACTTTCCAGTTGGAGTTGGAGTTGCGGCCTGAGTGCTACGGCGACAGCGTGGGCCGGATGAACAGTCTGGTCAAGGCCATCGTGGGCCGCATTGCCAGTGTCATCGGCATCAAGTGCAACGTCAAGGTTGTGGAGCCCGGCAGCATAGAGCGCAGTGCGGGCAAGGCAAAACACGTGAAAGATCTCAGAAAAATTTAATAACTTAGCGCTATGATCATAAAACAGTTATCAATATTTCTTCAGAACAAGATCGGCCGTTTCACCGAGGTTACAAACATCCTGGGTCAGGCCGGCGTGGATATGCAGGCCTTCACCGTTTCGGAAAACTCCGATTTCGGCATCCTGCGCCTTATTGTAGATGACACCGACAAGGCTGTCGCAGCCCTTCGCGAAGCAGGATTCGCAGTGAACACCACCGACGTAGTGTGTCTCGAGTGCCCCGACAAGCCAGGCGCCATTGCACCGTATATGAACAAACTGTCGGAGGGTGGCATCTCCATCGAGTATATGTACGCCTTCTCCCAGTGCGGCAGCGCCAAGGTCATCATCCGCCCCGACAACATCGCCCTCTGCGAGCAACTCATCTCCGAGTAGGCGCTCCAGAACACACAGACTCTCAAAGCAAAGAAGAAACGGCATCTTTCAAGGTGCCGTTTTTTTTGCTACCTTAACGGTGTTATTTCCACGATTATGAAACGTTTCCTGCTTTACTTATCTATTATCACCGCACTGTCGGCTTGCTCGATTAGCAAATCGTCCGACGTGATCACAATGGATATCAGTACCCTTGCCGACAAGATCAAGGGCGCCTGGGCCGGCCAGATTGTGGGTTGCACCTACGGCGGCCCCACCGAGTTCCAATACACAGGTTTTATCAACGACAGTGTTCCCATCAAGTGGGACGACGGTTGCGTGAAGTGGTATTACGACAATGCTCCTGGCCTCTACGACGATGTCTATATGGACCTTACTTTTGTGGATGTATTTGAAAAGGAAGGCTTGGATGCTCCGGTGGAGTCATTTGCCAGAGCCTTCGCCAATGCCGGCTATCCGCTGTGGCACGCCAACCAGGCAGCCCGCTACAATATCCTGCACGGAATAATGCCTCCCGCCTCTGGCCATTGGAAAAACAATCCCCACGCAGACGACATCGACTTCCAGATTGAGGCAGACTATGCAGGCATCATGTCCCCCGGCCTTCCGGCCGCCGCATCTCATTTTTCGGACGAAATCGGCCATATTATGAATTATGGAGACGGCTGGTACGGAGGCGTTTATGTAGCCAATTTGTATTCGCTCTCATTTGTGAGCGACGATATGGAATACGTGGTCAGGGAGGCCCTCAAATCCATTCCGGTGCAGAGCCGCTACCACGCCTGTATGGCTGATGTCATCACCTGGCACAGCCGGTACCCGGAAGACTGGCATCTGACCTGGGCGCTGGTCAACAAGGAATACGGCTTTGACATCGGCTGCCCGGAAGGCACCTTCAGCAATATCAACATAGATGCCGTCATCAACAGCGCATATATACTCATTGCTCTCCTGTATGGAGAGCAAGATTTTGCCAGGACTATTGACATCGCCACCCGCTGCGGCCAGGACTCCGACTGCAATCCGGCTTCTGCGGCGGGAATCCTTGCCACTATGATTGGTTACGAGGCCCTGCCCGAAGAGTGGAAAAGGCCCCTGGAGGCTGTTGCCGACCGGCCGTTTGCCTTTACCGACATATCCTTCAGGCGTGCCTGCGACCTGTCGCTGGGCCAGGCGCTCAAGGTCATTGAGCGCTATGGGGGCAAAGTGGACGGCGCCACTGTTACCATTAAGCGCCAGTCGCCCGAATCAGTGCGCTTCGAGCAGTCGTTCGAGGGGCTGTGGCCCTGCCCCAAACAGTATCTCCACAAGGATGTAGACAAACTGGGCGAAGTTTCTTTCGACGGGGTCGGGGTCGCTGTCAGAAATGTCATAGCAATGGCGCCGGGTTATACTCCGCTCCCGTATGAAGCCGAGGTGGAGGTCTATCTGGACGGCCAGCTGAGCCAGAGGGTGATGCTCCCGTTCGGGACCAACCAGTTCAGGCAGGAAATCTATTTCAACTACGACATCCCCGCCGGCCACCATACCCTCTCGTTCAAATGGCTCAACCCTGAAGAAGGCATCATCATCCGCATCACCGAACTTCTGCCCTACAAGGCAAAAACCACGGCCGCGCGAGCCCGCACCGCACAAGAAAAGCCGAAGATGTAACTCCGGCTTTTTTGTGCGGGCGAAGGGACTCGAACCCTTACGCCGTGAGGCACTAGATCCTAAGTCTAGCTTGGCTACCAATTACAACACGCCCGCAATTGTCGGGTGCAAAGGTATTTATTTTTGGCGGTAAAGCAAAACAGCCCGACTTAGTGTTTCAATATAACGCCCAGGACATTAATACAGAGACCGAAATTGATACTCCAGGCAGGTGCCGGATAGGCAAAATTGTTGTGAGCCGCATAGATGCGTGCCCTAACCATAGTCTCTGTAACGCCGTAAGTTGTTCCCCAGTCAGTGTACTCAATTAGTCGATGAATCTTGAAATCTGCATTTATGCCCGCCTGGTAACGGAATCCTGATATTTCGTCTGAATCCTTATCAGGGTTGACATAGTTGATTGGATAGTCGATGAATCCTACACCTATGCCGGCAAAAGGGGTAAGCCGCCACCACTGTGTATTATAAACCGAATATCCCACCGAGAGTTCCATATTGCCACCCTTCATCTTCTCTCCAGCATCCCACTGATATCCGTCCAGAACGATATCCCTCTTCAACCTGCCGCCCCAGCCAAGAAGTCCTCCCATGAATATGTTGAAGCGGTTGTAGACCAGATCAAAGCCGAAAAGCAGGCCGGTCATAGGGGTGACGTACTGGGGCAGAATGCCGGTATAAATCTCCGAGCCGATGCCGACGTGCATGCCGCAGCCAAATCCTTTGGGATCTATTACCAGATCGTCACAGCGTGCTTCCGGTGTTTTTTCAAGCTCTTGTCGGATAGCCTCGGAATAATTTTTCACCTCTTCATCGTCCTGACCCTGCGAGGTGGCCTCTTTCATCTCCGCCAGGAAACTGTCTGCCACGTCAAGATGGAATCTAGTCACGGAACGAAGGTCAAACGAAGATCCTTTCTTAAGGTCCCACTGGGCGCGGCGGCGGCATAATTCCACATAATCGAAACAGGTCTGTAGGTAGAGCAGCGTTTTGTCATTCTTGTAATCCGGATGTATCCAGGATGAGAACGGATTCATTAAGGTCCTTGTGGTGGGCGCCGAGATGGTGGTATTCCCAATCTTGAACCTTTCTTTGTCCCAGTGTATCCCGTACTCCAAATCCAGAATCATAGGATACTTGTCCTTTCTGACAGAAAACATATTCAGACTCAACGGGCCTTCATCCCAGTAATGGATAGATGATTCCATTTCCAGACCTCGGCCCAAATCGTTGACGACATGAATATTGCGGCTTGGCGTGACTTCTTTGTCCTGTGCGAGAACGGTGATAGACGCCAAGAGGAAAAGCAATAACGAAGAGATTTTTTTCATACTACTATCTATTCTGATAATACGAATATACAACAATATTGCTATCTTTCGAACAAGAATCACTTTTTATGAAACGTACGATTTATATTGTGGCGCTGCTGGCAATGGCGTTCTGTCCGCTTCTGAAGACTGCAGCCCAATCTAAGGTAGACACGCTTGTAATAAACAAATTGCACTATACCGGGCCTTACACCCAGGTGACACCTTATATGACAGACGAGACCGACGCGTCCGGCAAGAAATACGAAGCCGGGGAGGCGATGCTCTCTCAGGAAGTGTCACTGGAGGCGCTCAAAAATGCTCCGGAAGTGGATGTGCTTCCCGCAACCAGCGATACCCCGCAGCTTCATCTGGCCGGCTTTGACATAGAGACGGCCGGCTTTGCCAATGTCGACCTGATATACGAAGGTCCCGAAAAGCACTCCCTGTTTCTGGATGGCAAACCTATGGGCGGATCTTCCCTGAAGCTGGAGCCCGGAACTCATACCGTGGCCGTAAAATGGCTCACCGACACCACCAAGGCAGATGATCTCAAGATTTCCCTGGCTACATCTTCCACCATCAATACCGGCGCCGATGCCGCCCGCATTTATTCTCTGGACATCAATACCCAGGGCATTGGCTGTAGCGGCGCTTCGCTCTCGCCCAGCGGAAAATACTATATGCTGGCCCCTTACATCATCAGAGACAATGGCGAGCGGGAGCAAAGCGTTGAGATTTACGAGGTTTCCAGCGGCAAGATGCTGCTCAGGACCGACAAACGCCTCGCCTGGATGCCCACTACAGACCGCTGTTATTACACCGAAAAGGGCATCTACGGCAATAATCTGGTGGCCTTTGACCCCGCCACTCTGGACAAGACCATTCTGGCACAGAACATCCCCGACGGCGGCTTTGCGATATCTCCCACAGAAGATTATGCCATCTTCACAATGGAGACCGAAGGCCCCAAGGAAGGCGATGTACATCAGATTCTGACTCCGGACGACCGTCAGCCCGGCTGGCGCAACCGCAGCTATCTGGTGCGCTACGACTTTGCCACCGGCCAGCAGCAGCGCCTCACATTCGGCTACCGCAATGCCTGGCTCAACGACATCAGCAGCGACGGCCGTTATCTGCTGTTCGCCACCGACAAATACAATTTGCTCAAGCGTCCGACAACCTTGATGTCGATGCTCAGGATGGACCTCAAGACGATGGCTGTGGACACCCTTGCTGCCGACGACGGCTTTATCGCCAACGCCGTTTTCAGTCCCGACGGCAAGAAGGTGGCTGTGATTGGCAGTCCGGAGGCATTTGGCAAGATTGGCCAGGTGCTGCCGGAGGGCCGCATTGCCAATATGTATGACTATCAGCTCTATATGATAGATGTGGAAAGCAAACAGGTGACGCCGCTCACCAAAGACTTTGCCCCCAGCGTAAAGCAGATGGACTGGAGTAAAGCCGACGGCAAGATTTATATCAGCGCCGACGACAAGGACTGCATCAACCTTTACCGCATAGATCCCGCTACGGCCAAGGCCGAAAGGCTTGACAATCAAGAAGAATATCTCTATTCTTTCTCCCTGTCAAAGAAGACTCCGCTGCTGATTTATGCCGGTCAGAGCCTCTGTACTGCCGACAAAGTATGGCTGATGAATCTGAAGAAAGGGAAAAACACCCTGATTTCTGATTTCAGTGCCCGGCGGCTCGACGGTGTGAAAATGGGCGAAGGCGGCGAATATGAATTCACCAGCAGCAGGGGCGATTTGATTAACGGTTTCTATGTGCTGCCACCCGATTTCGACCCCGCCAAGAAGTATCCTATGCTGGTACACTACTACGGCGGCTGCAGCCCTTCTGCCCGTTATTGCGTAGGCTCTTATTCGCCGCAGTATTATGCCGCCCAGGGCTACGTATTCTATGTTGTGAATCCTTCGGGGGCTTCGGGCTTCGGACAGGAATTCGCTTCCCGCCACGTGAATACTGCCGGCCAGGGCGTGGCAGAGGATATCCTCGAGGCAGTGGACCGTTTCTGCCAGGACCATCCGTATGTGGACCGCAAGCATATCGGCTGCTTCAGCGCCTCCTACGGCGGCTTTATGACCCAGCTGCTGCTGGCCAAGAGCGACATTTTTGCCGCCGGCATCTCCCACGCCGGCATTAGCGACCACACAAGTTACTGGGGCGAGGGCTACTGGGGATATTCCTACAGCGAAGTCTCTATGGCCAACAGCTACCCCTGGACAGCAAAGGACCTCTATGTGGACAACAGCCCGCTGTATATGGCAGACAAGATCCACACTCCGCTGCTGTTTTTGCACGGCAGCGCCGACACCAACGTCCCCATTGGCGAGAGCATCCAGATGTTCACCGCCCTGAAACTGCTGGGTTGCGACACCGCTTTTGTGGTTGTGGATGGTGAAAACCACGGCATTCGCGATTATGCGAAACGCCGCCAGTGGCTGCGCACAATCTCTGCCTGGTTTGCCAAATATCTTAAAGAAGATGCCTCCTGGTGGGACGAGCTCTATCCTGAAAAAGTGTTATAAACGTTTTATAGACGGATCTCTTTTTTCAAAAACAGAAACAGTTTTCAAGGTTTTCTGAATTTTTCCTCCGCGCGTTGTGCGGCGCGCTAACTTGCGCCCGTATTATTAACAATTAAAAACGGAGGTAAAAATGAGAAAAAGACAAGCAGCGAAGGGTTTTGCTATGGCCTTCGCAACAGTAATCACTTTTTTTGCAGCAGTTGGCTGCGGACTTGAAAGCAGAGGCGACAAAAGCGCGGTGTTGCTTCTTAGTATCAGGCAAGAAAACACATTTGCCACAAAGGCCGGCGGGGCCCCGATGCCCGACACAAACCAGTTCATCCTGCAGATTAAAAACTCGTCCGGAGAGTATGTATACAATGGTGCCTATGGCTCCCGGCCGGACGTAATTCAAGTGCCGGCAGGGAGCTACGACCTGAGTCTGGTGAGCCAGGTTCTGAACGGTCCGGCCTGGGAGAATCCGGTGTATGGAGATGCCGTCAGCATTGTGGCGGCAAGCGGAGAGACGGTGAGTGTAAACTTCCTCTGCAAGATGGTGAACAGCGGCCTGCGGGTCAAGATGACAGGCAGGTATATTGCCCGATATCCAGGCAATCTCACGGTTTCGCAAGACAACGGGTATCTGAACTACACCTCTTCTGAACAGCGGTTCGGCTACTTCAGCGCCGGCAACGCCACCTTCAGCGCGGTGGCCTCGGACGGTTCGTCCCAGCAGCTATTCAGCAAGCAGCTCTTGCAGGGACAGATCCTTACCCTGACGCTGGACGCAGGGAGTATGGATTCCGGAAGCAAAATCACCGTGAAGTTGGACACCACCGCCACCTACCTGAGCCAGAGCATTATGGTGGACCAGTATCAGCAGTCGCTGGGTGACGGCCTGGAGTGGAACACTGCCTATAGTATTGTAGATGCCGCCCAACACCCCGAAGAGACGGTGTGGGTGTGGGGATATATAGTCGGCGGCGACCTTACCAGCAGCGGCATCAACTACGAGGCACCTTTCACAAAAAACAGCAACCTGGCCATCGCCGCATCGCCGTCGTGCCGCACCCGCAGCGAGTGTATGTCGGTGGAGCTGGCCAGCGGCAGCGACATCCGCGAGACCGTCAATCTGGTGGATCATCCTGAAAAACTTGGTTCAAAAGTCTACATACAGGGGATTGTCAAGGAGTCGTATTTCGGAATGGTGGGCATAAAAAGCATAAAGGCGTTCCGTCTGGAGTAAAAAATTTTGTTTATTATCAAGAAAACAATACCTTTGCACTCCCCAAAAGCGACTGCACGGTCGTTTAGGGAGTGAGACTCGCTAGCTCAGTAGGTAGAGCACAACACTTTTAATGTTGGGGTCTTGGGTTCGAGCCCCAAGCGGGTCACAAAAAAAGCGGCTGATGCCGCTTTTTTTTGTACCCGCTTTGCGGGTCCCTATAATTACCCAACCCCCAACCCCCTTCCCAGGAAGGGGGCTTGAAGTGTCGCCTGGTTTGTCCCCTTACTGGGGCTACGCCCCTGACCCCGCTGAGCGGGTCCCTATCTCTACCCTTCCCCCAACCCCCTTCCCGTAGGGACGGGGGCCGCCGTGTCGCAACCGGTTTTTTTTGTGTGAGCGAGGAGATACTATATTAAGTCCGCCAAAAACCCTATCTATTTATAAATTCTAACATAGTCTACGTACATTTTGACAGTCTCCGGCAAGAAATGCTTGAATGCATCCAACTGAAGGCAGATATGATGCGGCCATCTGGCTATAACATCCCTGTCTTTAACGGTATAGACCAGTTCCCCATTCAAGTAGATATAAATCACATCTTCAAACCATTCCAGTGCCATCTCCTGCCACCTGGTGCCATCTATATCATATTCCTGATGAACTTGGCTATTGTCGGACCCATAGTGCAAGAAAGTATGTATTGGCTGACGCGGATCCTGACAGAGGGTTTCAAAAATATCCATTTCGCCTTCGTCTGGCCAAATATCTGATTGCGGCCAGGTCAACACGACTCCGCTCATCGTGCAACTAGTGTCCCTCTCACATCTAGCACGAAACTCGAATCGGGTCGCAGGCAGATAATTCTCACGGTGCGCCATACCTCCAGATACTATCTTTCCATCTTTCATCCTTGCGGTGATAACAAGGTATCCGTCTTCGATGCTGAAAGCCTCAGCTTTCCTATATCCATGACGATTATGGCCGGGGCCTTCATATATGTTCCATACTGTACTGTCCACTTGAGGGCCATCGAAGTTTTCTTCAAAAACAAGTTCCCACTGTTTGTCAGAATGCCCAACCCTCTCAAGAGAAGAAGGCGTCCTCTCTTGTAGCTTTGCAACGGTAAATACTTCTGTACCGTTTGCCGGCACGATAACATGGCTGCCCTTCTTGCGTCCTTCGCCAAATATCGAAGTGTATGAACCACAATATGGTTTACCCAACTTTAGTTTGGCAACATCTTGCGACGCATTTGTCACAACGCAAAGCAGTGAATCGCCACAATCCATCATATTAACTGTCAGAGCAGTATTGCTGTATGGTTCAATAACCGATGGATACGATTCCAGTTCTGTTCTTAAGATAGAACGGTATAATTCGCCAAGACTCTTCACATCGCCGCCAAGTTCCAGAGGAGTAGGTATCCAAATAAAGCGTCCCTTTCCGAAACTATTCTCGCATGCCGTCACCACATCTGAATCAGAAGATAGCGGTTTGGCGGTTACTGGTTCCAGAGAGCCTCTCCACAAGTGAGACTTAACTGTTTTGTGCGCTGAATCAAGGCTATAGGGGAACAGATTGTCTATTACTTTAAACTCCAGCAGATTTGCGCCCATAACATCTGCTAACGGATGACCGCCAATAAATGAGCACTGCATCTTCTCGTTAAAATAGCCACTCAGACCCGTACATAACACAGTTCCTCCAGACTCCACATATCTTCTAATTTCATCATAGAATCTCTCTGGAATACACAGTGAATGAGGCAGAATCACAACCGAATGGCGAAGAATATCCCAGTCAAAGGAATCCATACATTTTAGTTCTGCCTTTATCCCTTGACTCTCAAGAGCCTCAAATGCTCCGATAGCGGCACGGATGACCGCACCTTTGGTCCTTCCGACATATTTGTCCGACTCAGCCGGGCTTGCGTTCGCCTGGATTAGGAATGATTCATTGTTATAGAGAATAGCAACTGGCGAGCGAAACGGCTTGGCGCGGGAGAGCAAAGACGCGTGCTCTCTGGCAGATGCCGCCACTTTGGAAGCTGCAACAAGGCGCTCGCTAGGATTTCCCAAATAATCTATCATCGCCCATTCTCCCGCTTCTTTCACACTCATCCTTGGATTAAGAGTCCAGAATATGATGCCCTCAGCCCCCGATGAAATGCTATTCCATAGCCACTGTGTCGTTTGATCTCCGGTTGGAGATATCGGTTCTTTGCCGCTTGCAGTAACTCCCCCGCCCTGCATCTCGGTTACCCAAAAAGGATTCTTTCCAGCTCCTTCTCTGATTAGGTCGCACATCATCAGGACTCCATCGGCATAGTCTTCCGGATCAAAAAAACTGAAATGCCAGCTGAAATGCATAGAGACGCCCAAAGAGGTAAGTATCTGCTCGAGCGCTTCAAAGTCATAATCTGCGAGAGTATCCATCAGTGCATGGGGATTGATGTGAGTATAGTGCCCCTGACTGTCATACTTCTTGACTTGATTGGCCAGATGCGTAAGATACCAGACCATATAATAGCGAGAGAAATAGGCTTCGTCAAAATTAGCTGCCAAAAAGCCACTGGGGCGTTCATAGCTTCCCGCGTTCTCTTCCCAATCCTTTCGAATCTTCATTGAAAGCGGGGTTCTGGCTACCATCATCCGGCCTAGGCCAGGCTCATTCTGAAGCACCCAGGTGTACAGCGCAGGCTTGGTAGAGAAATGCTCGACTACCACTTTGACATAGTTGTCTACTTGTGAAAGATGTTCCTCAGAAGATGGGAATTTGAATCCGCCTACATCATTCAACTCGTCAGTCACCGGGAATAAAGTCGCAAAAACCTTTATGCCATACCTCTCTGCAGCATCGAAAGCCATATCATAAAGTGTGAAGTCCGGTTTGGCCGGGTCCCTCATAATATGGCTTCCAAACAGGCGGATCCGAGCCACTGTCATATTGTTCTCCTTAAGTGTACGGAACAGACCATCTATCTGTTCCTTGGTCTGGCCAGGTTCAATAAAGACCTGAGCTCCCAATTGAGGATAGTCGGTACGCTGAGCCGAGGCGCTCCAGGTCAGGAGTATCGCCAGGCAAAAAAGATACAATCGGTTACGCATATTAGTTATTGTCCAGTTATTATAAAACTATATGAATAATTCTTCTTGATAAGACGATATGCATCTGCCGGACGAGCCTTAATGCTCCAGGAATCTGTCCCCCCGACACCCGCCTGTACATAATCAATATTGAATGTGTAATAGTCGGGATTGGCTGGCAATTCATTTAGATGTGCAGCGGCCTCAATCTGTTGCTCAGTCGTTCTCCAGACTGAACAGTTGAGAGGCTCCGTCATGTGCTTAACTGTTATTCCCCGGCCTCTTGAGTCTAATAATGAGAATTCCCTTATCCCTGTTCTGTTGCCACATTCCTGAGGATAAACATAACTAGGGTTCATTTCATCAACGTCCATTGTATATCTGCCAAGGAAAGCCGACGAACATCTGTCCGAATAGTTTTCAAACGGGCCGGCACCAAAGTATGAAACCCTCCGATAACGCGAAGGCACCCTTGTTTGAAATCCTATGCGAAGCACCTCAGGCATATTGTCAGGAATCCTGATTGAGTAATCGACCTTTACGGAACCGTCACCAAAGAATGAATAGCAGATGCGCTGCTCCAGGCCATCAGGATCTGATAGATGTGCTGTTATTGCGCTCTCACTGGAATCATATTCGATTATTGCTGATGCCAAAGGCCTGTCTCTCCAGACAGATAATGCTGGAAGGGTACGCCATCCACGGCGGTCATTGTCAGTTTGTGGGCGCCAGAAATGAGGTCTCATCAAGCCATTAATAAGTGTATCACGGCCGCGTACCATAGAGGCAAGTAGACCAGTAACTGCATCTATAACAAACCGATTCCTACCGGCAATGATTGAATAGCAACCTTCACCGACTTCAATGCGTACCCCGTTGCATCTATTCACCACTTTTCTCTCCGGCTCTTGCCAAACTACCTGGTCTTTTGCGACACAATAGTCCTTCTCTGCATAGCCGGTCGGATTTGCAAGTAAAGCATAGTAATCTATCGTATAATATGCATTATCTGCAAGAATAATCTTTTTAGCCTGTATATCTACTTCTGCCTCTTCACCTGGAGCGATATCGCTAGTGAAAGCATCTCTCTGAATAACTGCACCGTCCCTCTTCACTTCCCGAATAAAAACCAAATCCCCTGTAGATGTATGAAACCGGTTGTTCTTTATTCGAACGATATTCCCGGATTTATCACAAGGTATGAAGTTGACCGGCTGGAATATATGTTTGCACTCCCACATACAAGGTTTGGGCGTTCTGTCTGGAAAAAGCAGACCGTTTATCAAAAAGTTTCCGTCGTTATGATCATCGAGGCGTTCGAAATCACCACCATATCCCCAGAATGGTCGGCCATTCTTATCCCGCAACGCAATGCCCTGGTCTATCCAGTCCCATATAAAACCGCCCAAAAGTCCATCGTGGCTATTGATTACTTGCCAGTATTCTTTCAGGCTTCCTGTAGAATTACCCATCGAATGGGCATATTCACACATCATGATCGGCCTGTCGGCATTGGGTCCTGATGCCATACGTTCCAACTCATCAAATGTTGGGTACATCCTGCTCACAACGTCAACATAATCAGGATCCCGTGGCTGTCCTTGCGCCCCTTCGTAATGAACAGGACGCGTAGGGTCGAAGTCTTTCATCCAGCCCGACAGTGCGGCATGGTTCGGACCACATCCCGACTCGTTTCCAAGAGACCACATTATTATGCATGGATGGTTATAGTCCCGAACCGCCATTCGCGATGCCCTCTCTGTAAAAGAGTTGAGCCAGGATGGATCATTTGAAAGGCGGCCGCCAACATCATGTGTCTCAATATTCGCCTCATCTATGACATATAGTCCATATCTGTCGCACAAATCCAGGAAATAAGAGTCGTTGGGATAGTGAGATGTACGCACCGCGTTGAAGTTAAACCGCTTAAGGAGCAAAACGTCCTTCAGCATATCTTCTTTAGAAACGGTTTTACCCGTAAATTGATTATGGTCGTGCCTGTTTGTCCCCATAAGTTTAACCGGTCTGCCGTTTACCAGCATCTGGTTACCCTTGACCTTGACTTCCCTGAACCCCACCTTTATGCTTCTGAACTCAACATATTGCCCTTTGGCATCTACCAACTCCAGCAACAGGGTGTATAAAGCCGGACTCTCTGAACTCCATTGCTTAGGGTTTTGGACCCGCATGGTCATAAGTGCAAACGGGACATTGTCGCGCTGGGGATAGACCTCATCTACTATGGCTTTAGCCTGTATCTCACAACTGTCGGCGACTATAACTCGATTTGAATCATATAGCTTCGCCACTACTTTCCATCCATCCAAGTCCTGATTCGAAGAGTTTAGCAATATAGGTCGTATCTGAAGATCCGCATCGCAGTAGTGGGAGTCAAACACTGTCCGAACGCGAATATCCTCAATATTCACAAGCGGAAAAGCGTTGACACTTACCGAACGATGAATACCTGCCATACGCCAATGGTCTGCATCCTCAAGATAAGAAGCGTCTGTCCACTTGAATACTTTCACGGCAAGGCGGTTCTCTCCTTTACGTGCCAGTGCCGTTATATCAAACTCACTCGGCAGGCAACTGTCTTCGGCATAACCGACCAGACTGCCGTTCAGATAAACATAATAGCCGGAGTATACCCCGCCGAATCTTAATGTTAGCCTTTTCCCCAGCCACTGGTCGGGTACGGAGAACGATCGCACATAACATCCAACCGGATTATCCCGCTGTATTAACGGAGGACAGAATGGGAACGGATACGGGATATTGGTATATATGGGATATCCATATCCTTGCATTTCCATACAAGAAGGGACCTCTGTCGTATCCCAGCCTGATACATCATATGCTTCTGTCTCAAAACCATCTGGCACGCAGCTGACATCAGGATAAAATGCAAACTTCCACTCACCGTCCAAAGAAAGGAAAGATGAGCCCGGCACATCTCCCATAAGAGCATCTGCTTCTGAATCATAACTGAATGTTTCTGCACGTTGAGGCAGCCTGCCGAGAGAATTAACAGATATATCCTGCCATGGCTCATGCACCTGTGCATTCACCAGATAACTTATAGTTAACAATATGGGCAAACAGAGCGAACAGTATCTCATAAATCAATGTTTTTTCTTTTGTTCTGCTATCTCCGTAGGAGAGACGCCAAAGTATTTTTTAAAACACTTTGCAAAATATGAAGGAGAATTAAACCCCACCATATACATTACTTCATTAACCCTATTATCGCTGTCTTTAAGGAGTTGGGCTGCCTTCTGGAGGCGGATGTTCCTGATAAATCCATTGATACTCTCACCTGTAACAGATTTAACTTTCCTATAGATTTGTTGGTAGGGATACTTGCTGCCAGCACATATCTCACGCACACCGAAATCAGGATCAGATATGTTTTTCTCGACCAATTCCACCAGTTCTTTGATAAAGGTGTCGTTGTATGTGAGCATTTCCTCTGTCACTATCCCTTCAAGATTATGCTGACGGAAACTCTCCTGCAGTTTTTGTCTGGACACCAGAATAGCCTCGATACGAGTCAGCAGTGTCTTGACACTGAATGGCTTGGTGAGATACGAATCTGCCCCGAACTCATACCCTATCTGCTGTGTAACGTCGTCGTTTTTGGCGGTCAGAATGACTACGGGTATATGGCTGGTCATCGGGTCGTTCTTTATTCGTCGACAAACTTCAAGTCCATCTATTCCCTCCATCATCAGGTCAGTAAGAACCAGATCGGGAATAATATCGAGCACCATCTTCAGACCGATGTCCCCGCTCGCCGCAGTAAACACCTCATAGTGGGGGGTCATACACATAGCAAGGAAATTACGCATATCGGTGTCATCTTCAATAATGATGATTTTCTTGCCGGAACCGCCATTGGACCTTTCAGAGACATTCTGACCCATGGCGCCCGGCAAAGATGGAGACTCTTCCTCTTGGAGTGCCGTGGCCTGAACCAGGTTTGTCGGAAGTTTAACCACAAATGAAGAGCCTTCGCCCAAAACACTATGCGCCTCGATTGTGCCACCGTGCATCTCCACATAGTCCTTGGCTATCAGCAGACCAAGGCCGGAGCCTTTCATAGAACCACTCTGCTCCAAACCGCTTTGATCCTGATAAAACAGATCGAATATATGAGACAATCCCTCGGGAGATATTCCACAGCCTGTGTCTGAGACTGTAATAACTACCTTATCTTTCTCAGGGACATCCAGATTAACTGTTATTTTCCCCTTATCCGGCGTGAATTTTATCGCATTGCTCAGAAGATTAAAAATGACTTTTTCAATCTTCTGCGGGTCGAAATACATATTCAATTCATCAACTGCCGAGACAAAGTTCAATGCGATATGGCGCCGTGCGCTTTTTGCACTGAAATTGGCAGTTAGTTCCTTAAGGAATGAGACTATATTGGCATTAGTCAGTTTTGGCGTCATCTTCCCGGCATCAATCTTACGGATTTCCAGTATTTGATTAACCAAATCGAGCAATCTCTCGCTGTTCTGCCAAGATAGTTCGAGTTGTTTCCTCTCCTCTTCATCGGTAACTGAGCCCAGCAAATTCTCGGTTGTTCCCATTATGAGGGAAAGCGGTGTTTTGAATTCGTGAGAGATATTCGTAAAAAACTGCATCTTTGCCTCGTTCAAGCGCTCAACACGGAGTCTTTCTTCTCGCTCTGCCCTGAGACGCTGGTGAATTCGATATCGGGCTCTAAGTAGATAATATAAACCCAATAAGGCCATGAACAGCAACCCCGCATAAATAAGATAAGCCCACTTCGAGTTCCAGAAAGGAGGATCTACTGTTACTTCCAAAATAGACTCTTCACGGGTCGCAATACCATCACCATTGATTCCTTTGACACGGAACTTATAAGTTCCTGCCTTCAAATTGGCATACTTAGCATAGTTCTGATCTCCAACAGTTACGAGCCAATCTTTATCGAATCCTTCTAACTTATAGCGATAGCTGTTACTGGACGATGACCCGTAAGACGGCATCGTGAACCAGATGCAAAAGGAATTCTGTTCAGGAGCAAGTTTCACTTTAGAGCGGGAAGTCACATAGATATCTTCACTGTCGTTGATTCTCATCGAGCTGAAGACAACTTGCGGGCACTGCCGGTTTGCGATAAATGTCTCCGGGCGACATCTTGCAAGGAAACCGTTTCCGCCTAAATAAAGATCACCATCTTTAAGACAAATGCTATTATGGATAAATGAGCCACCGCCGGTTCTACTGCTCACGTCACAGGTGATAGTTTCTCCGCTTATACGATCGTATCTGACCAACTCCATAGCTGTGGCGACCCAAAGGTTTTCCCCATCAGGGAGAATAGACCTGATGGGTCTTGACAACTGGACGTCGTCCCTGAAGGAAAGGATCTCCCCGCTTGCAGGCGTCAAACGGCACAAACCAAGGTCGGTACCTATCCATATATCTCCGCTATTATCAGACGATATTGAATAAATCAGATTGCTGACCAGACCATCGGATTCGTTATATACCCGGCAGTCGCCACTTTGAATATCGAAGCGAATGAGTCCGTCACACATCGTACCCAGCCATACAACATCATCTCTGTCAACCCAGCAATATGGGATTCCGGCATTTTCCTGGGTAAGGAATTGAGACATATCATACACGTCCTCTGATATAGCGCTTATCGTATTCCCTGAATATTCTGGCGTAAATACACACACACCGTTTGTGATATTTGTCAATACTCTGCCGTCCTCCAGTAGTTTAATGTCAAATATGTATTTCAAGTTGGGGATGTCCGTGCCTACACTCACAAAGGAATCTGTCTTTTTGTTCAGATAGCATATTCCATCGTCGGTACCAACCCATATAATGCCTTGACGGTCTTGAACTATTCGCTTGACTATCATATGTGGGAGCTTGTCCTTCGTCGTATAGTGGCGGATCTGCCGGCCTTTGTTGTCAAGGACAAGGATACCGTTGTTAGTAGCAATCCACAGATTACCCTCTCTTGATGCCATAACATCCTGAGCAGATTTGTCTACGCCAGCAAAACGGACAGGATAAATATCGATGGCTTTTCGATATGGGTTGAGTGTGAACAGCCCCTGATGGGTACCTATCCATACGAGTCCGTCGCGGTCCTTGAACAGGCGTCGAACATATCGGTTGCCTGTTTTCCCGAACAATGACTCTGATTCGTGGAGATCCATCACCTTGTTGTCTCGCATATTGTACAAAGAGAGACCAGAAGACGTTCCAAGAAGGAATTCATCGTCATTAAACGGAAGCAAACATACCACGTCGTCGTCTACGAGACCGCTGTTACGAGTATTGTAATTCTGAATGATATTGCCGTCAGTATCTATAACGGTAAAACCGGTAGGTGTTCCCAGAAATAGCCGGTTAGGATAAGTTTCTGTATAACAGATATCTTCTATATAGTTATTCCAGCGACCGTAGTCGCCCACCTTAGTATTGAACCATTTAAACGAATTGTTCTCTTTATCAAACTTATAGATACCGTGGAATGTACCCAGCCAGAGGTAGTGATTGACATCCTCAACAATATCGATTACCTCATTCGCCATCGGTATTTCCTCGCCAAGAGGCATTTTAAAAAAAGTAACCGCTCCACTTTGATCATTGTATTTTATCAGACCGCTTGTCGTCCCTATCCACATTATCCCATCTTCATCTTCGTGGAGACATCGAATCCTCTGGGTGGAAAGTCTATCTTTTGCATCTTGTTCACTAAAGCAAGAAGCGAACCTCCCATCTTCCGGATTAAAAATAGTTACACCTTTCTCTGTTCCTATCCAAAGCCTGCCATCATTCGCGGGGTATACGCAGTTAACCCACGACACATTCAACCCATTCGGCTTAGCCGAATCGTGGGTATAGACCTCATTTTTACTGCCGTCAAACCGGTCTAGTCCCTCATCCGTCCCAATCCAGATAATGCCGTACTTATCTTGGGCTATACTTGAAACAAGTTTACTGGAGAGATTGCCGCCCGTCGATATGGGTTCCAGCACGAATTGATCTTTATCCGCATTGACAAAAACGGAAACAGCAACTGATATAAGAAAGGATAGTAGCATATACAAACGCTTTATATACAAATATAGTATGATGGACTCGGCATTTCAAGAGGGCTAAGCCCCCAATTTATCAACTATTATATTATCAATCAATCATTTAAGCCTAAGGTATGAATAATTTGTTATATTATTTAATAAATCTGTTATAGATATTAACTATTTCGTAGTAGTCCGATTAAAAAGTCATAATCTAAATTTGTGTAAAGACGTTTCATAATTATGAAAACAAGACTTAGCATACTTATCATAGCGCTCGTTCTCAGCGCATTAGCTTGCAACGGAGGTCCTAAACGCTGTCCCGTTTGCGGACGGATTGACTGCGTATGTGAGTCAACTCCAGCAGAGCCAGAGCAGCCGACCCCAGAAGTGCCCGACACACCTGTACCCCAGCCAACCGGGAGTGATTTCATCATTTTATCTAATGGCAAACTGATTGCCCCGGACGGCAATGAGGTCCGACTGTGGGGAGTAAACTTCCAGACCCCAATATCTTGGGAGTATAACCGCCTTGCCAATGTAGGAGTCAGCAAAACCGCACAAGGTTTGAACTCTGTCACAGATAATAATTTGGACGACGTGGTCAGAATGGGAGCTAATCATCTGCGCTGCCATCTCACACCAGCCGATTTTACAGACGCTTCCGGTCATCTGGTTGAATCGTCTCCCTATCTGGATGCATTGGATTATCTGATTTGCGAAGCAGAGAAGAGAGGGGTTTATGTATCCTTTGCATTCCTCAATGCCATGGGTTCCTCCGGGCCAGGCTCAGCATGGGTCGGTCAGGAAAGAGGAGCCTGGATTCAGGATCCGAACAGAGTCAAGTGTATGAAGACCTACATTGGAGAGCTTGTCAGCCGCACCAACAAGTATTCTGGTAAGACCTATGGCCTGACACCGAATATCGCCTATTGGGAACTCATCAATGAACCCGAGATGTACTCATACACATCTATTTCTGGCTCTTCTTGCTATAGTCATTATAAGGACTGGCTCCAGAAGAATGGCAAGTCCGATTCTTCAGAGGCGTACGCTCTTTATCGTGAAGAAACTGTAAAAGACTATATAAACGGTCTAAAAGCCACGGCCAGGGAAAAAGGCGACCATCACCTCTTCTGCTGGGGGCTTAACTGGCATCGCTACCGTAGGGGCAATGCCGATTTGTTCAAGGGTGTGAGCGAATCCGATATAGATATAGTAGCATTTTGCAATTATCCCGGACAAGATCTGGTCAGCCAGTCATATTGGAATAATACCTATAATTTCGACACCCAGGATTTCTCATCCTGGTTCAGCGACCAAAGACGCGATGAGAATGGCTATGGATGGGCTCTTACATCATCTTTCGAGAAGAAAGCAATTGTTGTATATGAATTTGAGACCTTCTTTAATCAAAGCGCCTACCTCTATGGGGTACAGGCTACATACTTCCGATCCCTTCGGGTACAGTCGGCTAGTATGTGGACTTATACCTTTAACGAGATCGCGCCTTTTATGGGTGGGTCACATTACCTTAATTTGAATACAACTCCGGCAAAGGCCGCTGCATTTCTTGTCGCCAGCAGGATCTACAGTACAGCCCCTTACCTGACAGACTTCAGTTCTTCGCCGAACGAACAGAAAACCGACACATATGTCGTTTCAAAAACACACAACGGTGCTATTTTCTGCACAGAGCAAGAATTTATCCATTCTTGTCCAATTACTGAGGATTGGAATCCTCTGCCTCCCGGAAATGACGTAATGTTTGTTGCAGGTATAGGTGGCGACCCGTTGGTGGAGTATTCCGGCACTGGCCTATACTTTATTGAAGACACCGGGGAAGGATTGCTGATGGAATTTACACCCAACATACGGGTAGTGGGTAATATATACTCAGGGGCCACTTATGCAAATGCAAAGACAATACTGGACAGGGCTACCAAAAACAGCGTAAAAATCCATCTCCCCTCCTGGGAAAACCGTGCCGGGACTTTATACCGGATTGATGGAAAAACCAGAACGTCTATGGGACCTGTCTCAGGTTCCGGCAATCTGAAGCTGTCTTCAGGAAAATATATACTAGTACCTAACGATTAACACCATATGGCTATGCGTCATCATTATACGCTATTGGTACTGACCGCATTGTTATGCTTGACAGGATGTGCTGCATCTGGAGTTAAGGCAGACGATACCGATGCTTTCGTTCGGGTTAGCGAGACGAATCCGTCTTACTTTTGCCTATCTAATGGCAATCCATACATTCCAATCGGCTGTAATCTTGCAGCTATGGATACCCCTGAGCATATGGAGCACTATATGGAGATGCTCCACCTCAACGGAGGCAACTTCGCCAGGATCTGGCTCAACAGCAACTTTTTTGAAATACAAAAAGAATACGGACGGTGGGACGACACAAGCATATCTCACATTGACAGATTGTTGGAGTTAGCCTCCCTATACGGAATCAAGATCAAAATGTGTATTGAAAGTTTCCGCATGATAAAGCCCGGGAGGAATAAGTGGAACATCAAGGCCTCTTATCACACCTCCAACGGAGGTCCGTTCGAGGACATGCAGGAATACATCTCTTCCGAAAAGGGTAAAGAGGAGTTCCTGAGAAGGCTTGAATTCCTCCACGAGCGCTATGGCTCCCATCCTGCCGTATTCGGATGGGAGCTGTGGAATGAAATGAATGCAGTTGAAGCGGAGGGCGTTGCGGAGTGGACAGAAGCAATGTTGCCAATAGTGCACGAGATGTTTCCTAATAATCTTGTGATGCAAAGTCTCGGTTCTCTGGACAAAGAGACCAGCTTTCATATATATGAAGAGGTCAATAAAATGGCGTCAAATGACGTTATGCAAGTACACAGATATATCGACGAAGGTGAGCCATTGGCCATATGCGGAGAAGCTGCCGACATCTTGGCTTCAGATGCCATAAACCACATGCGTTCTTACGGCAGAAAGGCTCCCATACTCCTCGCCGAGGGTGGTGCCGTGCTTCCGGTCCATACCGGGCCTCATACCATATATTTAAAGGACTCTCTCGGCACTGTTCTTCACGATTTTCTGTTTACACCCTTCTTCTGTGGTGCAGCCGGTCCCGGACATCTTTGGCACTGGGACCATTATATAGACAAAATGGATGTCTGGTTCCAGATTGGAAGGTTCAGCAAGGCTGTCGAAGGCATAAATCCATTACAGGAAGATTTCGTTCCGACAAGAAACGACGCCGGACAACTGAGAGTCTATACCCTGGCAGGGGACAATCATATTATTGCATGGTGCCGCGACACTGTCAGCACCTGGAAAAACGAATTGCGGGATGGCATTCCCGCCGAAATCATCAGTGGAGCTATGGTGGATTTCTCCGAGCAAATCAGAGACAGATCCATCACCTCCGTTCAACTCTACGATCCTTGGGGCGACTCTTGGATTGAGACTAAAAAGGATGCTTGCGTACAGCTTCCCGACTTCAAGCGATCCATCGTTGTCAAGATAACACTGTAAATATATGGTGAAGCTAAGATTATCTCTCTTATTATGCCTGTTAGGCATACTTGTATCACCTTTTGCTTTTGCGCAAAATAGTCAAAAGGTCAAGGTAAAGGTGGTGGACCAGAACAATATGCCGCTGGTCGGGGTTACCGTTTTCCAGGTAAATACCATGAACGGAACCACCACAGACAATGGCGGTAATGCGACCATTCAGGTTCCTATGTCCGCCACTCTAGAAATTGCCTGCCTGGGCTATGGAACACAAACCGTAAAAGTAGATGGCAAGACCTCTATCAACGTTGTACTAAAAGAAGAAGCATTCGCCATAGAAGATGCCGTTGTTGTCGGCTATGGTGTACAGAAGAGGGAAACCGTCACGGGTTCCATAAGTCAGGTACGAGGCAGTGAAATCATCAAATCTCCCGTTGGAAACGTTTCTAATGCTCTGGTAGGACGTATCTCCGGTCTTTCGTCGGTACAGCAGTCCGGTGAAGCAGGCTACGATCAGACGACAATCCGCATCCGCGGTGTCGGCACTTACAATGGTGACCAGAACCCGCTTGTCGTCATTGACGGCATCGTGAGAGACATGACCGACTTCAACATGCTCAACGCGAATGACATTGCCGGCATCAACGTTCTTAAAGATGCCTCTGCGACAGCTGTCTATGGCGTTCGCGGTGCAAACGGTGTACTCATTGTGACCACAAAGCGTGGACGGGAAGGACGCCCTAAAGTATCCTTTTCTGCCAACTTCGGCTTGACATCACCTACAACACTCGTATCCTTTGTTGATTCTTACAACTATGCCGTTCTGAAAAATGAAGCCCTTAACAACGACGGCAAGGGCGGCACATCCAAATCATTCTCGGAAGATGAGTTGTGGAAACTGGCAAACGGCAGGGATTTTACTCCAGCCGAAGTGGAAGCTATGACTTTCCTTAGTGAGCAGGAAAAGCAGGAACTGATGAATTCTCCCGCCCAATTTTTCGGCAGCAATGATTACATGACCCTTATCTTCGGAAATGCAATGGCGCCGCAACAACAGTACAATGTTGACATCAGCGGCGGCACCAAGGCATTAAACTACTATGCATCTGTAGGTTATCTTAACCAAAAGAGTCTCACCAATGATTTCGGGTTCAAAGAGAGCGTTGCCAATTCAGGCAGCGACCGAATCAGTTTCAGAACCAACTTTGATTTCAATATGGTTCCGAACACTGCCATCAAAGTCTCTATTTCGGGTATGGTAAAGGAGATGTCGGCCATTACCGCCGCCGATGGTGGAACATCTATGGGATCAAGGTATAAGGATTTGTTGTTGAATATCTACGAGGCACCGCCATATTCGAGCGCCGGTGTCATTGATGGCAAAATCATAAACGGGTATGCCAACGACGGCATGATGGACGCTAACAAGAAAGCCTGGGGACGTTCTCCGGTTTCATATATGCTGGAGAAAGCTCAGGCAAGAACAACTCAGAGCACCTTGAATACATCAATAGGCGCCACACATAAATTGGATTATCTTCTCGAAGGTCTGTCACTAAGAGGTCTGTTATCCTATGACCACTTCTTTGCAAAGACCTTGAGAGTAGCGGCCAATCTACCCAAGTACCAGTTTATACGTGACCCCAAGCACCCTATAGATTTATTATTCTTTGGAGGGAATCAAGAGCCTAAATCGATTTCTGAAGGTGGATTCAGCAAAAACCGCAAGTTCTATTTCGAAGGAGGTATTACATATGAACACAGTTTCGGCCGTCATGACATAACCGCAATGGCACTGGTCACCGGTGAACGATACACCGCCAATGGATTGACATACAACATTCCCAGAGGCTATTATGGCTATGTATCAAGAATAACCTATGCCTACGCTTCACGCTATTTCCTTGAGTTGAATGCTGGATACAACGGCTCAGAAAACTTTGCACCTGACCGGCGGTTTGGCTTCTTCCCAGCAGTGTCGGTTGGCTATGTTCTGTCCAATGAGCCATTCTTCCCCAAAAACGACTTTGTAACCTGGATTAAGTTCCGTGGTTCGGCAGGACAGACTGGCAACAGCAACATTGGAGGCAACCGTTTCCTATACTTACCGGGCACTTGGGCCAAGTATGGTTACGGCACTCCGATGGAAGGTTATACTTTCGGTTCATCTACAGGCACGACTCTTAATCCATCATTCCCTGGCATGTATGAACTATCCACCGGTAATCCCTTGGTTTCTTGGGAGAAAAAAACTTCTTACAACGCCGGTATCGATCTTCGTTTCTTCAAAGACAAACTCACCTTTACTGCCGACTTCTTTAAGGAATATCGAAACAACATCTTAACAAAATTGGAGACTGTTTCTGCGGTGGTAGGCGTGAACTCTGCCACACTGCCACCAGTCAACGTAGGTGAAATGTCCAATATGGGTTATGAGTTCGAGGCGGGCTACAATGGCAATATTGGCAGGGACTTCATCTTCCATATAGGAGGTAATCTCTCATATTCAGTCAACAAGATTGAGTATATGGCAGAGCCCGAATACCAATACCCTTGGATGAACACAACAGGCTTCGCCTACGGTCAATATAAAGGTCTGTATAATGAAGGTTTTTACAATACCGCCCAAGAAGTCGCTAATCATCCCCACAATGACATCGATGCCAACAAGGTGCAAGGCGGTGACCTTAGAATCGTAGACATCAACGGAGACGGTATGATAGACAGCAAAGACCGTGTGCCGGTGGGTTTCTCCAACATTCCTCGTCTGACTTTCAGCTCTAATCTGACCGTCGGTTACAAGGGCTTGCAACTATCTGTCCTTTTTACAGGTTCTGCGCAGGGTTCTTTCCAAATGGGCGACTATCTAATTGTGCCTTTCTCACAAGATCAGTCAACACCCCTATCCTATATGGCAGGCCGCTGGACTCCTGAAAGGTATGCTGCGGGTGACCCCATCACTTTCCCGAGAATGTCGGTCAATATGGCGACAAGCCAAAACAATGGGTCTAACGCATACTGGATTAGGTCAACAGATCATATCAAGCTGAAAAATATCGAATTATCCTATGACTTCTCATCCCTGAAATTCTTGCGTGAAGCTAATATTTCCGGCTTAAGACTGTATGTAAGCGCCAACAACGTTTACACTTGGACCTTCTCTGACTTGATTGAGGGTATCGATCCTGAACTTACAAATGACTCAACTTCTACCAGAGGTTTGATATATCCTCTAACAAGAGTTTACAACCTTGGTATTAACCTCTCATTCTAATTGACTATGAAGACACTATTCAAATATATCATTTTGATTGTTGCATCATTTCAGATGCTAGCCTGCGCCGATGACTTTCTGGAGACACCCGCCGTCACAGGAATGTCCATCGACAACGTCTTCAGTACTGCCAAGAACGCAGAAGGCGCAATTGCAGAGGCCTATGCCACTATCCTATCTTCAGGTCTGCCGGTTTATACCTGGAACAATACAGTATATATGCCATATGAGGCCACTGAAGGCATAATGGGAGGGGAAGATGTATGTGCCATTCCCTGGGGATATATGGATAAGCTCTGCTTGTCGGGAATGATAGCCAACGAAGAGAACAAGGGCGCCGGCTATACCGACGATTACTTCCCAAACAACTATATGTACATCAGAAAGGCTTGGCTGGTGTATGAGAATATTGACAAAGTACCTGACATGACCGAACGCGAAAAGGCAATTGTCAAGGCAGAGATGCAAGCCCTCGTTGCTTTCCGCTATATGGAGATGCTCAAGCGATATGGCGGCGTTCCACTCGCAAAAAAGACTCTGACAGCAGAGGACACCGAAGCTCGCTCGACTGTGCAACAGACAATCGATTATATCATTGAACTCTGTGATGCTGCAGCCGAGACGCTGGATGGGCACACTTGGAGCGCCGAATGGCTGGGCCGCGTGAATAAGGGCATAGCTTTAGCCATAAAGGCAGAAACTTTAATGTACGCTGCCCGTCCGCTGTTCAACAGCGATGAGCCATATCTGGATATGCCAAATCCTGAAGACAATGAAATTATCTGTCTTTGCAATTACGACAAAGAGCGCTGGAAGGTAGCTGCAGAAGCCAATGAAGCAGTCATTGAATGGGGCAAGGCCAATGGTTTCGAGCTTATCAGCACAGGCAATCCGAATGTCGACTTCGGCACCGCTGTCGGCACCCCGGCCAATAAAGAAGTTCTGCTTGCATACAAGCAGAATATGATGCAGGATGACAACGGTATCTACAAAAATTACACTTTCGTCACCCTTAACACCTACCACGACCTTGGCTGGTATCGTGGCATCAGCTATGAAATGCTATGCAGGTTCCGCAAGGCCGACGGGACCGACCAGCATTGGATTAACGAAGGGGAAAGGCTTGATTGCAGTATTTACCGTGAAAAAGCAATGGAATTGGAGCCACGGGCTTTGATGAGTCTCTTCTTCTACGGTGTCAACCCCCAGAACAATATCCTCTCGGGTAATGAACTCTATAATGTGAACGGTACCGACTGGCATCTCCTTTATAAAGAGAACGACGGCTGTGCAAAGAATTGCAAGTTCTGGTATGAAGCTGACGGCCGTGAATGGTTTGAATTCCCCATTTACCGTATGGCTGAGTTCTACCTCAACGCAGCCGAGGCTTACAATGAGTACGGCAACTCCAGCAAGGCGCAAGAGTATGTCGATGCTATCCGCATCCGCGGAGGCCTAAAGAAGTGCGGCATCTCCAACCAAACACAACTGCGCGAGCTTATACAACGGGAGTGGGCAGTGGAATTCTACAATGAAAACCAGTTCTACCCGCACGCCCGCCACTGGAAGATGGGAGATAAAATGATTGGAGGCATGCACCACAGATTCTTCTTTACTACAGCGCCGGGCATATCCGATTCACCGCGCCGTACCGATGAGTTCGGCGACTTCTATCTGGGCAACTGCTATGTGGGAGTATATGCCTGGTACCCAAGAATGAGTCTTTCGCCCATAACTCTAAGCGAAATCAATAAAGGTATTATTATTCAAAACCCCGGTTACTAATAAGCTATGAACAGATTAAGGTTATATCCAATTCTAGTGCTTATCGCCTGCTCTATGGCCGCTTTTGGCCAGGAGCCTGTCAGCGATGGGTTTACAGTTTCGGGCGAACAGATATCGGCACCTACCGCCAGCCTCACTAATATGCTGTACGGTAAATTCCCGGGATTGTTCGTGACCGAATCCACAGGGGAACCGGGTTACGATGCAGCGACATTAAATATTCGCGGTATCGCCACATATAACAATACAGAGATTCCTATATATGTGGACGGTTTCCAGATAAACTCTTCCTTCTTCAACTATATGTCTGCAGCCGAAATAGAGAGCATCCGCATCCTCAAGGATGCCGCAGATCTGGCTCCATTCGGGCAGCGGGGCGCCAACGGTATTATTTGGGTCACGACCAAACGCGGCGCGAGCCACAACGGTCCTATAGTCTCTTTCGAGGCAAAAGGAGGAATACAACTGGCTGCCAACATTAATAAGCCCTATGGTACAGATGACTTTATGCGGCTGTACAACGAGGCATACAGCAACGATCTGGGCGCAGGATGGGCCGATCGGTACTCAGCAGCGGAAATCGCTAAAATGCCCGATGTAGATTGGCACGATGCGGTGCTTAGGCCCATTGCACCATACTATGAATCCAATCTATCAATACGTGGTGGCGACAAGAACGTCAGATATTTTGTAGCTGCAGGTTATATGGACCAGGATGGTCTTTACGATGTGCCTTTCTCCGATACACTGTCGAATGCTTCCATTTCGAGAATCAATCTAAGGTCAAATCTGGACATAAACTTGGCCGACTGGATTGAAGCTTCTATCGGCATCGGTGGCCGCATTGAAAACCGCAGATATCCTAACATGAGCGCCTCCACTCTATGGACCAATATGGCCAAATATCCATCCTTCATATATCCGATAAAGAATACCGACGGGTCGTGGACCGGTACGCCCGTGTACAACAACAACCCTGTAGCTTCTATCCGCGCTCTTGGAAAGAATTCCACCCACGACAGGACACTTCAGTTCCAGTTGGCTCTCAAAGAGAAGTTGGACTTTATATTGGAAGGCTTATATCTGCGGGAGTCCATAGCCTTGAGCAGTTGGACACGAGATGCTGCCGGCAATACCAGGAACTACACCCGTATGTACAATGGTACGGCTCAGACTACCGACAATGACACCCCCTACAGCCGATACGAAAACAGTGGCACAAACCAATGGAACTGGAAACACTTCAAACTTGGTGCAGGGTATTCGAGGGACATCGGTCCAGGGCTTTTCAGTGCGAATATCGACGGGTTGTATAATATTTACAACACTGATATAAACCAGAACGGTGATGCCGGTTCACACCTTTTTTACCGCTACGCAAATATTAGCGGTGCATTCACTTATGATGTTGACGGACTTTTCTATGCAGCATTTACCTATGCGTTGAGCGGATCCGACAACTACAGGCCAGGCAATAAATGGGGCTTCTACCCGGCCTTGTCAGTGGGATATACCATTCTGAAAGATGTGCTTAAAGTACGTGCGGATGCTGGTCTCAACGGCTGGGATCCAATGGGAGAAAAACGTTTCTTGTGGGAACGTTACTATACACATAATGGCGGCATCAATTTGGGCAATGGATCGCCTTCGTGGCACAGCGGCTTCACCACTCTCTACGAAGAAAATCCCGATATTTTCTCAGAGAAGAGTGCAAAGGCCTCAATTGGTGTTGATGCTTCACTGATGAATCACCGCCTCAACGCAGAAGTGACTGGGTTCTTCGAGAAACGCAACGGCATCGTAACTCAAAACACTATGATTCCGGGAGCCGCTGGTATCCAGAATCCTGCCTACGAAAACCTCGGAAAGGTAACGAATATGGGTCTTGACATAGCTCTTTCCTATGCCGACAAGATAGGGGACTTTAAATATGGAGCGTCATTGATAGGATCCTATGCAACCAATAGGATAGATTATATGGCTGAGGTTATCACAATATCCAGTCGTGCCAAGACAGGGCACTCCATCAACTCTATCTTCGGCTATGTCGCAGACGGGTTCTATGATGTTTCTGACTTTGATGCCGACGGCAACCTGCTTCCCGGACTTCCGAAGGTATCGCTTGGCAAAGTACAGCCGGGAGACATCAAGTACAAGAACCTGACTCCCGACGACATTATTGATGAACTGGACCAGACGATAATCGGCAGTCCCCGCCTTCCTAAACTTAACTACTCCCTGACCATAAGTCTCGGTTATCGCAACTTCGATCTTTCAGCCATGTTCTACGGGATAGGCGGCAGCAGCGTCAATCTGCTGGATGCCCCCATACAGAGTGTGGCATTCCGCGACAACGGAAACGTGTTCAAGATTGCAGAAGGAAGGTGGGCTTATTACCCTGAAAAAGGGATTGATACTCGTGGCGAAGCCACTTATCCCCGACTGTCACTCCTGGATAATAACAACAATTACCAGTACTCCACCCTTTGGGTACACAGCGGAGACTTCTTCAAACTTAAGGATGTGGAGTTGGGCTATACTCTGCCCGAGGCACTGCTTTCAAAGGCTGGAATCGAAAGGATAAGAGTCTATGCCAGAGCATTGAATCTGTTCACGATAAGCCGGTTGATGAAAACTTACGGAATTGATCCGGAGGTTATGGCGGGGCATCCCGCGATGAGATCTGTGAACCTGGGTGTTAATGTAACTTTTTAACTGAACGGCTATGAAAAAGAGTATAATTATTCTTGCTGTCTTTCTCCTGTGTGCTTCTTCTTGCACGCTGCTAGACTCAAAAGACGACTTGCAGCTGACCGACGAGATGTTGCAGACCCGCTATTATCACCTGTTCAATATGGGTTACAGGACATACAACTGCGTGCCTGACGGCTTTTCACGGATAGACAACAATCTGTTTGCCACAGTCTCAGACGAAGCCCAGTATGTTACCACACTGTCAAAAAGCGCCCGCTTCAACGATGGTTCCTGGAGTCAATACAATAACCCGGATGACTGCTATGACTGGTTCTACGTTGGAATTCACGATGTTAACTATTTTCTTGAGAACACTGTGGATTATGTCGAGGCTCTTGCCCAAAGCAGAGACACCATCACAACCTCAGGAAGGTACTCGTATGAGCAGGATGTTCTAAATATGTCCCGACTTAGAGAAGAAGCCGTCGTACTAAGAGCATACTACTACTTCGAACTTATCAAACGCTATGGCGGAGTACCTGTAATCAAGTCTACAGCAGACAAAGATTACTCAGAAAGAGCCACATACGATTCAGTAGTCAAAATGATTGTCGATGATATTGACTCTGTGATGGACAAACTGGTCGACAGCTGGGTCGAGGAGACTCTGTCGAATTACGATGGACGACTCACAAAAGGGGCTGCCAGAGCTATCAAGAGCAGAGTTCTGCTCTATGCAGCCAGTCCGTTGAACAATCCGTCCAATGACACTGAGAAATGGATGGCTGCAGCAAAAGCGGCATACGATGTTATTAATATGGGACGCTACAGTCTCACCGGCTCCTATCAGGATCTTTTCTACTCCGCTGCCACGAACACCAATCCTGAGGTCATATGGGCAAAGAGGAACAGCGCCAGCAATACCATAGAGAAGGCAAACTATCCGATTGGCACCCAAGGTGGTAGCACAGGAGTCTGTCCTTCGCTCAATCTAGTCAAAGCCTATGAGCATAAAGGCGCCACTAATCCTTCTAACTGGTTTGAAAATCTTGACCCGAGATGCGCTGCCACAATAGTTAAGAATCTGGACTATTGGAATGGCAGAGAGATGCAGATTTACGCAGGCGGCACCGACAGCCCGTCAAATCCGAACTCGTCGCCTACGGGTTTCTACTTGAAAAAGTTCCTGAATCCTGACTTGAATTTGGTCAACGATGCGACAGAGATTCATAGTTGGATTCTGTTCCGTTATGCGGAGATCTTGCTGAACTATGCCGAAGCAATGAACGAAATATACGGCCCCGATGGCAAAGGATCTTTCGGGCTCTCCGCTAGAGAGGCTGTCAATATGATCCGATCGAGAGAAGGTGTTGAAATGCCACCTGTCGCTGCGACTGACAAAGATTCTATGCGGGATGCCATCAAAAGAGAGCGCCGGGTAGAACTTGCATTCGAAGAACATCGGTTTTGGGACCTGCTCAGATGGAAAGATGCCGAAACGGCATTGAACACAACCATCTTAGGTGTGGACAATATTCCTGATGGTTCTTCATATGTCTGGAGGGAGAAAACCGTCTCAACCCGCAAGTTCGATGCATCAAAAATGTATCTCTATCCCATCCCACAAACCGAGATAGTTCGAACTGGCAATCAAATCACTCAAAATCCCAACTGGTAAGCTATGAAAAGAATCATTATAAACTTATTTGCAGCATTCATCACACTCGTAGCTGGTGTATCTTGCAAAGATGCGGACAGCGCATACCCCTGGGGGGAGGCCATAGTATATATGCCGCAAGCGACTTACACGCCTTACGAAGTGCCA
Source organism: Bacteroidales bacterium (assembly GCA_017428035.1). Taxonomy (GTDB): domain Bacteria; phylum Bacteroidota; class Bacteroidia; order Bacteroidales; family UBA932; genus Equibacterium. Next base: position 32,620 of record JAFRRR010000119.1, read on the forward strand.
AACAACGGCTCTGTTGAACAAACCAATCGCAACTATGACATAGATGAGGAAAACCGTCTATTGAATATCTACCTTGGTGTATATCGTTCTGGATTGCAGCCTCTTGAGGCATACACTGTAAGTGTTGACGTTCAAGAAGGCAAACTGCCTGGAACCACGGCTTTGATTCCCGCTTATTATGACCTGCCTATGGACGTCAGCTGCCCTGCCGGCCAAAGGGATGTTTCCTTTAATCTCTCTGTCGACCTGGACTACCTTATTGCCAATCGCAACAAGGTCTTTTCTCTCGTGGTGTATATCTACGATTGCTCACCTTATCCGCTTAATGAAGATCTGACCACCACATCCATTCAGATCAACACAAAAGAATTGTTAGAAAAAGAAAACTTATAATCAACCAATCACATTTTAAATCATTACATTATGAAAAGATTTATTTGTCTTTTTGTCGCAACATTAGTTGTAGCAGCTCTATCTCTGACGGGATGTAAAAAACCGACTCCGGACCCTTCCCTTCCTGCAGCCAAGCTAACAGTTACGCCTTCTGGCAAGATTGTCTTGAACGAGTCTACCAAGGGCGAGACAGCCGTCACTCTTGACTGGGACTCTGTCGCAGATGATGCTACCTACACCGCCTATATGGCAAAGGCCAAGGCGGAAGACCTATCCAGCGCTTTCAGCAAAACAGCAAGCGGCACTTCCCTAACTCTGACAGGCGATGATCTTCAGAACGCCCTCCTCGGAATGGGATTCACTCCGGGGTCCAATGCAGCCATGAAATTCGTAGTTGTAGCCAAATCGGGCACTCTGACATCAAACTCTAATGAGGTCACTTCCAACATAGTGCTTTACACCCACATTGTTGAATTGAACTCGCCCGTTATTACAACCAGCGCTACTTCTGTAACCCTCAGCGCTGACACAAAAGAAGATGAGGCTCTTTCCATCTCTTGGTCAGATGCTTCTGTAGAGGATGTATATGTAGAATACACTCTGGCTGTGGCTACTGACAATTCTTTTGAAAATGCAGAGCTGTTTGCCACAGGCACCGACCGCAACGTCAGCCTCACCGGAGCTGAATTACAATCTATGCTCAAAGACATGGGATTCAAAGAAGGTGAAACTGCATCTTTGTTCTGCCGCGTGGCAGCAGAACCTGCTGACGGCGCCATCGAGAGCGTTACGTCCGATACCAAGTCTGTATCTGTCAAACTGTATGAGAAGCCTAAATATACCGGCGCAATCCCCACAAGGATGAACCTTATCGGTAACGGGACTGAAGCTCAATGGGACATGAACGCAGAATGCGGATACATGACCTGCGTTGACGAGGCCAAAGGTATCTTTGAATGGACCGGCAATATCATTAACAGCACCGGAACCTTCGAAATCTATTTCGACGGCAGCTGGAACAGAGGCTTCCGCCAGGGCTTTGGTGAGTTTTACTGGGACGATGTTACTATACCTGATACCCGTGTTGACAATGACTATTTCCGTTTCCTGATTCCGGGCAAGTACTATGTCAAGGCTAGTGCTTACGACCAGACTATTGAGTGGGAACTTCTCGAAGCATCTATCAGCGAGATATATGTTGATGGTGCTGCTGCAGCCGGCGAAGGCGAAGAATTCGGCGTATTGCCCGTTCCAGTAAAGGATGCAAAAGGTATTTTTGAGGGAGTTGTCAGACTAACAGCAGGCAAGGACTTCCATATAATAACTACGACTTCCGACGGAGCCCGTGGCTACTACTGCCATCCTTCAAGCAAGAATTCGGGTACATCATGGAAGTTGATTGAGTGCCGCGAAAGCGGTGAACAGTCTGGAATGTTCCAGGTTCCCGACACTGGCGACTATCTCATCACCATCGACGCCATCAAGCACACGATGACAGCAGTTGCACAATAATCTGTGTCTTGCTAATTAATAAAATGGGGGCCAATTGATTTGGTCCCCATTTAATTTTATTATGAGCTTAATTACAGCTGCTCAATGATATCTCTTAGCAAGCCGTTGAAGTTGATGACGCGGTCGGGCTTGGGGGAGTAGCCGAGCACGACTACCACCAGTTCTTTTGAGGGGATGATGTAGATCTGCTGGCCGTCGTGGCCCTGGCAGGAATACATATCCTCAGGAGCATCGGGGCAGGCGCCGCTGCGGTTGAGCCAGAAGAAGGAGCCGTAGCGTCCCTCACTGGCCGGGGCGGGCGTGGCCACATAGTCAGACCATCCTTCGGGAAGGATGCGCTCTCCCTGCACCACGCCGCCGTCCAGATACATCTGGCCGAAGCGGGCGTAGTCACGGGCGGTGACATAGAGGTATGACGACCCCACCGGAGTGCCGGTCATATCGGGTTCAAAGTGGGCATTGTTTATGGCCAGTGGTGCAAACAGCCTCTCCCGGATATATTCCAGGAACTCCGAATCAGAGGCAAACTTGCCGCGCAGATATCTCATTATCAGGTTGGTATTGCCGCTGGAGTAATACCAGTAGCTGCCCGGCTCGTGTTCCAGCGGTTTATTGATGACGTAGAGCCCCATATCTGTTTCGCGGTGCAGCATCAGGTTCACGTCGCTGCGGTTGCCGTAGTTCTCGTTCCACTCCAGGCCACTGCTCATCTGCATCAAGTCGTTCAAAGTGATATTCTTGCGTCCGTCGCCCTGCCACTCGGGGATATCCATCGGGGTAAAAATATTCAGCAGGCCATCCTTGACCATAATGCCGACCAGGGCATTGGTAAAGCTCTTGCCCATACTCCAGCTGAGCAACTGAGTCTGGGCGGTGATGCCGGTGTCGTAGCGCTCCGCCACTACCCCGCCCCTGTGAAGGACCACGAAGGCGAAGGGATGGCCGTTATATGTACGCTCGTCCACCAAAGCCTTGGCTATCGGCTCCAGCCGGACTGCAAGAGCCGAATCTCCCGCCTGCAGATAATCTGGCAGCGCCTCTGCAGCCGGCAGCGGATACTTCTGCTCCAGGAAGGCCTTTTTGAGCTTTCGACTGCCGCGCAGCAGGGTCACGCCATAGCCTTCGCGGTAGGCGGCGGTAGATTTTGCCCAGAGGAAGCGGCTGGTGACCGTCTTCTTTTCATAATCCACCTTATTGTGGTTGAACTTTATGAAAGAGAATTTGAGGTCCAGCGCCTCTACGTCGGCCTGCTGCCTGCCGGAGATGAACACTGCTGAGGCAAGGTTCTTGGCGGCATAGCCGGTGATGATGGGCATCAAAGTATTGAGATACAGGCAGCCACCGATAATGGCTACCACAAGCAAGGCCAGAAGGACGCGTAAAAATTTCTTCATTTTTGTTAACTTTGAGAATGAATCAATAATCAAAGTTATGAAATCTCTTAGACTTTGGCATATTTCGGCGGCGTTTTTTGCCATTTGCGCCGCGCTTAACCTCTATGGATGCATCATAGAAAGCGGCCTCGCAGACACGGTGAAACCGGCACTTATGCCGCTGCTGTGCCTGACCACAATGACGGCCCTGGCACAAGGAGTCGGCATCAAGAGCCGCGAGGCAAAGTTGCTGGCCTGCGCCCAACTGTTTGGCTTCGGCGGTGACACGGCTCTGATAGGCAGCGATGCCTTTGCCCTGTTTGCCCTAGGCATCGGGCTTTTCCTGGTAGGCCACATCTTCTACATCACCCTCTTCGGCGGCAAAAGCTGGAAGGGCCTCAAACTCTGGGCTTGGGTTGTTGCCGTCGTGGTGGCGCTGACTGCCGTGGCCTGCCTGGTGAAAGCCATCGGCATAAGCGGCGCCCTGATGGCCCCTATGGCCGTTTATGGGCTGATGCTGATGACGCTCATTTTCAGCACCTTGACCGGTGCGCTCAGATTCAAAACCTTGACCTGGTGGCTGCTGACAGCCGGTGCCGTGATGTTCACCTTCTCCGACAGCCTGATTGCCATACGCACCTTCGGCCATCTGAGCCCGCTGATGAGCGGTTTCGGCGTGATGGGCACCTACCTCCTAGCCCAGACACTGCTGGCAATTGGCTCATACAGACTCATCTCCAAGAAATAAAACTACCCCCGCTAATACGAAGGGCAGATTGTAGCCGGATGCTTGAAAGGGTTTGCGACCGGCGTTAGCGAGGGAGGGGACCGACCGAGCGTCAGGGAGCAAAACTTTCAAGCGAAGGCATCTGCCCTTCGCCTGAAAGCGCAGAAAAAGCTTCGCGCAGGGAACAGGGGTTCTATGTTATCCCTGACCCGGAGCGAAGCTTTTTCGTAGCCAAGCGAAGGGCTGTGCGCTACTACTGGGCGGCTTCCAGCCTTGCAACGCCCTCCATAAGGGAAGCACCGCTGGACTGCGCGCCCATAGAGGCGGTGCCTTCTGTGAAGGTCGTACCCCAGAAATAGTCACAGTACATACGGGGATACATCTTGCGGTCAAGATGCTTGTCCAGCGTCTTGGCACATAGCATCAACTTTTCGCGGATGGTCTGCGCGGCACGGATATCCGCCTTGTCGTCCAGCACATAATTCACGGCATATGGAATCAGAACCGCCTTGAAAAGGCTTTGGTCCATATCGGTACCTTCGTGGCGCAGCACTCCGGTAGCGGAGTCGGTGCAGCGGTTGCTGGTGAAAGCATACTGCAGCACCACCCCGGCCTTGTCCATATACGCTTGGTCACCGGTGATGTGATACAGCGCACGGCAGGCCTCGCCCAGAGTTCCCTGGGTATAGGTCAACGGCGGCTCCTCTGCACGCTCGCTGTCGGGCATATGGTCAATGCAGGCCTTGTACAGCGTCTTGGCGATATCCAGATACTCACCCTTGTAAAGATTGTAGAGCTTTGCAGCCACCAGGCACGAAGGGGCGTTGGTGCAGGCATTGAAGTTGGTAACATCCTCCGGACGGTTGGTCCAGGGAAGCGCCATCCCGCCGCTATAGGAGAGCCTGCGGGGCCAGATATACCTGTCAAACACCTCTTTTGCCGTGTCCTGATACTTGGTGTCGCCGGACACTTCGGTTATGTGCATCAGTGTGAGGCAAATCCAGGCCATATCGTCGGTCCACACATTGAAGAACCCGCCGTAAGTACCCTCGCCACGGAAATCGCGGTTGTAGTTGTTGGCGTAGTTTGCGTACCACTTGTCGGCATAGCCGAGATATGTCTCCCTCAGCGACTCGTTGCGCAAGGCGGCATACAGCAGCACATCCAGGGCGTGGGCCTGCTGCCAGTAGATGTACTGGGAAGAGCGCGCCACGTCATTCGGCGTAGACCAGAAAGTTCCGGTGCTCTTGTCCAGAAAGTTTGCCACCAGCACATTCGTGCAGGAATCGGCCAGTGCCCCCCACTTGCCATTCTGATCCACTGCCGGGTCAGGATTCACGGGATTGGGCTTGTTGCCGTTTGAAGGATTTATCGGCTCTATGGCATTGTTGCAGGCACAGGACATCATTATGCCCACAAGTGCAAGCATTATTATTTTTTTCATAGTCATTATCTTGTAACCGGGGGTTTAGATCCATTCCAGAAATCTGACGGCTCAGGGCCCATCTCAAGCACCAGCTCGCCGCCGGCAAAAATATCCTTGCGGTAGAGCCAGTTCTGCTCCAGCGGCTGGCCGTTGAAGGTAGCCGACTGCACGTAATAGTTCTCCGGGCCATTGTTTTCCGCACGGATCACCAGCGTCTTGCCGGTGGCATTGTACGGGCTAAGATGGATGGTGATCTTGTCAAAGATGGGACTGCCTATCTGGTAGGTAGGCTCCACCGGAGCACCGCCCTGCACATCGAACAGGCCTATGCCGGCAAGCACATACCAGGCGCCCAGTTGGCCCTGGTCTTCGTCCTGGCCATAGCCATAACCGTGAAGGCCGTCGGTGCCATAGAACTCGTCGCAGATCAGGCGCACCCACTTCTGTGTCAGATAGGGTTTGCCGGAGAAATTGAACAGCCACGGTTCGTGCAGGCACGGCTGGTTGCCGTGATTGTAGGGGCTGTTGAGGCCGGAAAACGCATAGGTGGTTTTGCCGCCGCCAAAGATGCTCTTGCGAGCCTCGGTGAAGATGGAATCCAGACGCTGGTTGAAGACGTCGCCGCCCAGACGAGCCTGCAGCGAATCTATGTGATGAGGCACGAAGAATGTGTACTGCACGGCATTGCCCTCCTGGAAGCCACGCCACGACTCCAGCGGATCAAAGTTGTCTATGAATGCCCCGCCGGGAACGCGCGGACGCACGAGCTTGAGCTCATCGTCAAACACTTTGGCCCAGCCGTCGGAGAGTTCCATCAGTTTCTGATAGTCATCTTCGTGACCCAGCTGCTTAGCCAGCTGAGCGGTTGCATAAGAGCAGAAACTATATTCCAGAGTGTGGGAAATGGAGAAGGTAGCGCCGCCGGAATGGGCCACGAAGCCGGGGTCAGTCACGTATGGCACGTATCCGTTCTCTACAAACTGCTGGATGTCCATTTTGCCGGCACCCTCTATGCGGCCTTCCCACTCCAGACAGTCTTTGCGGGCAGCCGCATACATAGTCTCTATGTCATAGTCGCGGATGCCGCTATTGTAGGCGCCGGCAAAGGCAATGGGGACCATATTGGTACCCACGCCGGATACATATTTGCTGCAGGCGATGCCGTCGCCCAGCCACCCTGCATCCTTATAGACCAGCAGCTGACCGGCAACCCAGTCGTTGTAGTACTCGGGATAGCAGAGCGCCCAGAGCGGGGTCAGGTTCCAGTAACCTCCCCAGATGGCGTCGGTGTTGTAGAAGTTGTGAATCGGCTTGCCGTCGGCACCACACTCTATCTGCCCCACGCTGCCGTCGTTGGCGGGGTAAGCGCCGTTTATGTCGCTTGCCACGCCACGGCCCAGCAATGCGTGATACAATCCGGTGTAGAATTTGACCTTGTCACCCTCTTTGCCACCCTCGACCTCGAGTTTGCCGAGTGCCTTACGCCACTTGTCCTGAGTCTGCTTGCGGACAGCATCAAAAGTCAGGCTGGCGGCTTCGGCCTCCAGATTGGCCTTGGCATTTTCTACCGAAGTGAAAGACAGGCCCAGCTTGACTGTGATCGTTCCGGGATTGTCATAGTCAAGAGAAAGGACCGCGCCGGGGCCGGATACCTCAACTGCCGCTGCCCTTTCGCCGCCAACGTGAAATGCAGAAGCGGCGTCGGGAGCCTTGGAGAGTTCTCCGTAGAAATACATACTCACGGTGGCGCCGGTCTGGTATTTCTTGACATATTCGGGCTCGGTGATGATCCATCCCTGAACGGTGGTGCCTTCTACCTTTGCCCAGGCGTCGCGGACTGCTCCGCTCTCTCCTTCGCGGGTGCCGACGTTAATCAGGATATGGCCCGGCTCTTTGCCGGCGAAGGTAAATCGCTGGAACCCTACCCTCTCGGTGGCGGTGAGTTCGGCCTTGACCCCATAATCTTTCAGGATTACGGAATAATATCCGGCCTGGGAAACCTCGTCGGCCTTGTCAAAGGTAGAACGCCACCCGCCGGCTGGGTCTTCCAGCACGCCGGGTCGTGTCACGGGCTCACCGGTCACCGGCATCAGCGCCAGGCCGCCCACCTGAAACTCGTGGAAGCAGGGGAAGCCGTCAATGGAGGTGTGGGTATCTTCGTAGCCCACGGCCTCCCAGCCCTGATTGTTGCCGTAGGTGCCGTTGGTAGAAGCACCCAGTTTGGCCATTCCAAAAGGAGTGGCGGCGGGGGTGAATACAAACCAGCGGCTGTGCACTGTGCCGATATTGGGATTGACATAGTCCAGCACATCTTCTTTGGGGCCGCAGGCGACCGCGCAAAGGAGTGCGAGGAGGATGACTGAGAGTTTTTTCATATTCTATTTGTGTTCTTTTTTATAAATGGCCACTGCGCCCAGCGACTCCAGAGCCGCATCTTGCATCAGCAGGCTCTTGTCGCGGTCGGCGTTGGCCTTACCGGTCCAGTTCTCGTAGAATAGGCCGTTGTCCTTTCTGCCGCTCTTCCAAGCCTTCTCCAGATTGGAGATGAAGACCTCTATATAGCTGGAGCACTTGGAATAATCGGGTTCAAGTTCCATATAGGCCCTGATGAGCTTCACTGTAAACCAGGGGTCGTTGAGAGGATAGCACAAGGGAATGCCCTCGCGGCTGCGGACATAATAGTTGTAAGCACCGTCGGCGGTGGCGATAGCCTCGTCCAGATAGTGTTTCTCTCCTGTGATGTGATACAGGCGGGTGCCTGCGGCAATCATAGCGCCGGAGTTGTAGGTCCACTTGGTTTTGTTGATGTTACCGTCGGCATTGCGGTCGTTCCAGTAGGTGTTGTCGTCGGGGTCGCGCAGGTTGGCGTATTCCCAGGTGTACAGCCTTTTGGCAAAGTCCAGGACAGCCGCCTTCTCTGCCTGAGGGCAGACATCGTAGTAGCTCAACAAGAACCATTGTGCATAGCCGTTGGCGCAGGCGGGCTTGTTGCTGTCGCCGTTGCCGGGCTTGTTTTTCTGGCCTTCGCACCACCAGAGTGCGCCGCCCAGCGTATTGTCTTCTCCAGAAAGGAGAAAGTTGACTATCTGTGCGCAACGCTCCAGGTAGACATTGTCGCCAAGCTGCTTGTAGGCCTCCACCAGGTTGATGCCGATGATGGAATTGTCGTCGTAGAAGCGGTCACCGCTGCCATTCTTGCCATCGGTCTGGGAACCATAGCCACCCACATTCACACCGCCTGAAGGACGCCAGTATGCCTGATACTGGTCTATCTTGGCTTTGTAATTGACATCGTAGCCCAGTTTGTTCAAAAGGGCAAGGCCGGACATCAAACCGTCGTAGGGCCAGAGAAATGAAGCGGACAGGTCGCCGTTCCCCTTGGGATAATTCTCGTTGTAGAAGCCGGCGGTGGCGCCGGAAGTGATGCCGTAGAGATGTTCAATAGCCTGAAATGTCTCATAGGCACGTTCGTGCCACACTACCGACTGCTGGTTGCCGCCTCCGCCACCATTACCCCCGTTTCCGGGGGTATATGGTTCCTTGGAGGGGTCACTGCACGCACACGAGCACAGCACAAGTGCGAGAAGAATTGATAACCAGTTGATCTTCATAAACGTCGTTATTCACGTGCAGAGAAATTGGAGAAGTTGTGCCACATATGGCCGTCGGCATCTATCCAGAGCTCTACGGTGAAGTTGTGCTGGTCGCAGTCGGTGGGAGCCTTCCAGAGGTGGTCCCACTGGCCCTGGCCTGCAAACTCGTTAAGTTCGCGGATCTCGCTGCGGCCATCGCTCACGGTTGCCCGGTTTTCAGCGTCGCCGCTGTCGGGACGGCCCCAGGTGTAGTTCTCGCCGTCAAGAGTCAGATAGAATGAGTAACGCTCTTCGCCGTTGGCTGCGCACCAGTCCCAACCACGGTAGAACTCTACATATGTGTCGCCGCGGAACTTGCCGCCGCCCACATACTTGAGCACGCTGCCGGGGTATGAGTGAGGTCTGTCAGCCGCCCAGGTAAGGGTTATGTCACTCAGGGTGATACGCTTCACGGTCTTGGTGTTGAAGTCCACTATCATACGTTCGCCGGCTTCGGCGGGTGTAGGAGTCACGGAGCCCTTGTTGTTGCCTTCGCAAAGAGTCTCGGCACCGCTTATGAAATACTGGTAGCCGTCGCCTGTGAAGTAGATTTCACCGCTTCCGATGGCTGTTGCGTAGAGCACGAACACGCCGTCTGCAGTCTTATATAGCTGCTGGCCGTCTACCTCGGCACCGGCACCGTGAATTTCAAGGGATGCAGGGATATGCTCCACATCGGTGGCCATAGGCGAGAAGTTAGAGAAGTTCTGCCACATAGTGCCATCGTTATCGAACCAGATCTCAACGTCAAAGTTCTGCTTGTCGCAGTCGGTGGGAGCCTTCCAGAGGTGATCCCACTGGCCCTGGCCTGCAAATTCCACGAGCTTGCGGACCTCGCTGCGGCCGTCGCTCATAGTGGCGCGGTTTTCGGCGTCGCCGTCATCGGGACGGCCCCAGGTGCACTTCTCGCCGTCGATAGTCACGTAGAACGAGTAGCGCTCCTCGCCGTTGGCTGCGCACCAGTCCCAGCCGCGGTAGAACTCAACGGTGGTATTGCCGCGGAACTTGCCGCCGCCCACATACTTGAGCACGCCGCCGGGGTATGAGTGAGGACTGTCAGCCGCCCAGGTAAGGGTGATGTCGTTCAGAGGAGTGCGTTTAACCTCGCGGGTAAGGAAGTTGAGGGTGATGCGCTCTGCCTCGCCGGCTGCGGTGGCAGTGATGCTCTGGCTCTTTTCGCCCTCAGTCAACAGGCCTTCGGTATTGATGTAATACTGATAGCCGTCACCGCTGGTAAAGAAGATGTCGCCGTCTTTGAGCGCGGTTGCACCAAGGCGGAAGATGCCCTCGCCGATCTTTGCCAGAGGCTGGCCTGCAGTTTCTGCTGCGGAACCTCCTATGGTAAGGGTAGCGGGTACGTGCTGGACGCCCTCGGAGAGAGGAACGATATTGGAGATGGTGTAGCTCAGGGAGCCGTCTGCTGCGATGGTCAGAGTCACGTCAAATGTGCTGGACTCGGTCTCGGAAGCGAGTTTCCAGAGGTGACTCCACTGATCCTGGCCTGCGAATTCTGCCAGAGGCAGAGTGTAAGTGCCGTCGTCGCCAACTGCAGGACGGTTCTCCGCGTCACCGTCGTCGGGACGACCCCAGGTGTAGGGATCCTCACCAATGGTCAGATAGAACGAGAAACGCTCTTCGGGCCAGCCAAAGCCTGTATAGAATGCAGGAACCCTGACACTCTCTGCCTTGAAGATGCCGCCTCCGCGATAAGAGAGGACACCGTTCTCGAGAGGCTGCTGGTTGTAGCCCCAGGTCATTGCCACTTCGCCTATCTGGGCGCGTGTAACTGTCTGCTCGTTGAAGTTGACAATCAGGCGCTCGATAGTGCCTTCGGGTGTAGCGGAGAAGTTGGTCATATTCTCGCCCTGTACAATTGCACCGCTACTTGCATAGTAAACGTGGCCGTCACCTTCGAAGAATACGCTGCCGCCGTTGAAAGATGTGAACGGAAGAGAGAACACGCCGTCGCTCACCTTATCCAGCGTCTTGCCTGTATCAGCGCAGCCTTCTCCCTTGATAACGAGGCTGGCAGGGATATCCTGCACGCCGCCGCTGGGGATGGGGTCGCCGGGGTTGTAGCGCTGGATGTTGGTGAATTCGTGGTAGAACTTGTTGTCTTTGTTGGTGTATATAACCATATCGAATATCTTGCCCTCGACCTCCTCGGGGAACTTGAAGGGACCGTGGCCCCAGTCGGGACGGCCTTCGTATTCAGCCAGTTCAAAGTATTCGATGCCGTAGTCGATGCTGGGGCGGGTTGCGCCGTAGCTGCTGTCGGTGGTGCTCCACTCACAGTCGCGTCCGTCTACACTTACATAAATAGTGTAGCGCTCTTCGCCTGTGGCTGCACACCAGTCCCAGCCGCGGAAGAACTCTTCTATGACCATACTGGTGGCCTTGAAGATGCCCTGTCCCACATACGAAACGGTGGTGTTATAGATGGGATATTCGCCATCGTTAAGCCATTTGCAAGCGCAAGGGTATACGCTCAGGCCGCTGATAGCCTCTATCTTGACACTCAGGGAGTTGAAGTCAACGGTGATTCTGTTGGCCTCGCCCATACCAGAAGCGGAAACCCTGGCACTGCCCTCCCCTTCCATAATCTTGTTGGAAGAGTTGAAGTAGTACAGGCCGCCGGTCTCGTCGTCGCTCTTGAAATAGATTTCACCTGCATCCAGGCGGGTGTAGATCTGGTATACGCCTTCCTTTACAATGCGGAATTCACGGCCTTCTACCTCTCCTGAGGCTTTGGCGCCGGAACCCATAAGGAAGAGAGCCTTGGGGAAGGCGTCGATGCCTTCACCGCGGGCCACCTTAATGGTGTTATGGCCATCGTACATTTGGGAATCACCGCCCTTTGCAGCGCGCACGGTCCAGATAAGTTCGCCGCTCTCGCCAGTTTTGATGCCGGCCTTGCGGGCTATTGCATTGAGTTCAGCGTGGCTCAGCGTCAGCTGGGACTTGGCACCCTGGTCGCTCTTGAGAACTTCAACGGGATTGGAGAAATCACCGCCGGGCACATCAAAGAGAACCTCGTAGAGCACTACTCCACCGTCAGCTGCGCCGCCGCCGGCCCAACTGAGCACGACGCGGTCAGAAGAGGTGACATCAAGGGCCACCGATGCGGGAGAGTCAAGGGATGTAGGCATATTGAACAGAGTGTTCAACTCGTACTTGGGCTGGCATCCCGCAAAGAGCAATATTATTGCGAATATTGAAAGTATCTTTTTCATAATCTCTTACCAATTAGGGTTCTGATCAAGACTTTTGTTAGTGAGGTCGCGCTCTTTCTGAGGGATGGGCCACAGATAGTGCTTTGCAGCATCAAACTGGCGCTGCTCTATGCGCACGAACCCGTTGTCGGTTCCGACAGTCTCGCCGGTGTACATACCGTGGCACCAGCCGTTGAGCACGGTCTCGGCAGTTTTCCAGCGGATGATGTCGGTACGCCTCTGGCCTTCGAATGCCAGCTCGCAGCGACGTTCGTTACGAACGATCTCTTTGAGGTTGCTGCCCGAAGGGAAGCTGAGGGCACCTGCATCGGTAAAGCCTGCACGCTCGCGGATGGGGCGGATGGTCGCATTCCAAACAGCCTCGGAAAGAGTTCCAAGCTCTGCGTGTGCCTCGGCATTCATAAGGAGCACGTCGGCATAGCGGATCAGGATTGCGTTAAGGCCTGACTGAAGGGTGAGCCTGTAGGTATTGTCCCACCACTTGCGGATATAGTAACCGGTAGGGGTCACGTCAGAAGTAGAGTTGAAGGCGTCGCGTCCGTTCCAGTCGGGCTCGACCAGAGTACCGTCAGCCATAGTATAATAATTGCCGGGGTACATCACGGTAGCTGCCAGACGGGGGTCGCGGTCTTTCCAGGGGTTGGAAGCCTCATAGCCGCTGCCGGCCTCGTCTATAGCCTTGCCGTTAAGCATTATATAACTGTCCACCAGAGATTTGAGCGGAGCCAGATTGGAATAGCCGCCCATAGACGGGGGAACGGTGTTATACATAATGTTGTGCTCGCGGTTTACAGGCATATACTGGTTGGCGAACATAATCTCGCTGCAAGTCTCGGCAGTTGCCTCGAACAAGCCTTCGTAAGAGGGGTAAAGTTTGATGCCGCTGTCGGAGATGATTTCGGCAGTGATGTCGCGCACCTTATCCCATTTGGCATCGAACAGATAGAGCTTGGCAAGGATGGCCTTGGCTGCCCATTTGGTCATACGGCCCTGCTCGGCACCGGAATAGGAACCGGGAAGCACATCGCCCTCAAGCGCTGCGTTTATGTCGGTCTCGATGCGGCCGACTGTCTGAGCGGCAGTCTCGCGGGTGGCAACGCGGCTTTCGGCAATGCTGATGGGCTTGTCAAAGTAAGGCACGCCGCCGAAGTGGATATAGAGTTCATAGTAGTGGTAAGCTCGAAGTGCCTTTGCCTCTGCTATATAACGGGCCTTGAGGTCGGCTGCAAGACCGGGCACCTTGTCTATGTTATTAAGCAGCTCGTTGCACTGGCGGATGCCTGCAAAATGATGGTTCCATACATCATATACATAGCCTTCGCTGGTGCCGTACTTGCCGTTGCCGATGGCCTGGTTCTGGCCGCCCTTGACATAGGCATTGTCGGTCATACCGTCGCCATAGACTACTTCGTACATATCGGGAAGTGATGTGTAGCAACTGTTCAGCGCACTGAGTGCAGCATTGGGATCTTCACTCCAGAAGGTCAGGTCGGTCTCACTATTGTAAGGAGCCGTGTCCAGAGGCACGCAAGCGCAGAAGAGGAGAGCGAAAACGCTTAAGGAAAGTATTATCTTTTTCATAACTGTTGCCTCCTTTAGAATTTAACATTAAGACCAACAGACCATACGCGGGCCACGGGATAAGCGCGGCCGCTACCGTCTGCATTGTATTCAGGATCCCATCCTCCCTTCATCTTGGAGAATGTGAGAGCGTTTTCTACGCTGACGTAGGCGCGCAGGTTCTGCATACGGATTGCCTTGAGCCAGTCGCCCTGGAAGTCATAACCCAACTGGACATTCTTGACGCGCAGATAGGCTGCGTCCTGGATCCAGAAGTCACTCTTGGTGGCGTTGTTGGTGGATTCGCTGCCCATAGTCAGGCGCGGATAGGTTGCGTCGGTGTTCACCGGAGTCCAACGGTCGATATGGAAATCGTGCACGGGGCCCTCGTTGTTGTTGTGGAAAGCCTCCACTGCCTCACCACGCATCCAGCGGCTTCTCATACCCACACCCTGGAGGAATGCAGAGAAGAAGAAGCCCTTCCACTGCAGGCCGTAGTTGAAACCGAAGGTGTAGCGAGGGAAGTCGTTGCCCACCACAAAGCGGTCGTCGTCGTTGATAACGCCGTCGGTGTTGCCGTCTGCATCGGGCTTGTCAATGTATCTGATGTCGCCTGCGCGGGGCACCACGCCCTCGAGGTGAGGAGCGGCAGCCGCCTCTTCGTCGCTCTGGAAGAATCCGTTGCTGCGCAGCGCGTAGTAAGAGTACAAGGGATAACCTTCCTTGATTACAGAAACAACGTCATATCCATAATAGAGGGTCTCGCCCTTGGTGTCAACCACATTGTTCCAGCTGTCGGATACATTGGCGGCGATATTGTGATGAACCGCACCTGTCTTGAAATGATAGTTTGCAGAGAATTCCCAACCGAAGCTGTCCACTACTGCTGCATTGGAGGTAGGAGCGCCGTTGCCGAACATACCGGGCACGGGCAGCTGAACCAAAATGTCGCGGGTGCGGTTGGAGAATACATCAAACGAAAGGTTCAAGTCGTTCTTGAGCAGACCCATATCAAGGCCGAGGTCGGCCATGCGGGTGGTCTCCCATTTGATACCGGGGTCAACGGAGCTGAACCAAGCGGTGGGAGCCAGTTGTCCGCCAAAGTTGATACCCTGAGTCACAGACACTGTCTGCAGATATTGGTAGGCACCAATTCTGTTATTACCTACAAGACCCCAACTGCCACGCAGTTTGAGCGAAGGAATCACGGGGCGGATGTTGTCCCAGAAATCTTCCTGGGAAATACGCCAGCCAAGGGAGAATGACGGGAAGATACCGGAACGGTTGCCCTTTGCGAAATAAGAAGAGTAGTCGTCACGGATATTGAACTCAGCCAGATATTTCTCGTCATAATTATAGGTAAGGCGGGCGAAAGCAGAGTAAAGTGACCAATCCTGACCACCGCCGTTGGGTGCGTCATTGGAAACTTTATTTCCAGACTGGGAACCCACGAAAACATCATACTTTGAATCGTCGGTAATACGCTGGGTGCTGAAGTTTTTCCAGCTCTCACCCTCGTATGCATAACCGAGCAGCGCACCTACGGTGTGCTTTCCAAAGGTCTGGTCGTAGTTCAGCGTAACAGTTGTGGTGAGTTTGGTGGACTTAAAGAAAGATTCGGAGATATGGTTTTCCTTGTCGCCGGAAGCGGGAGATTCGGAAGCCATACGGTTCTCGTGGGTTGAATTGTTCAGCGTACGGCCGCCGATGGTGGATTTCAGGTAAAGGCCGTCGAAAAGACGCAGGGAAGCATCAATGGTACCGCTGATGTCATCGTTCACGCTCTGGCGGTATCCGCCCTTCTCCAGACGCTCCAGGGAGTTGGAGTTGGAGCCGGAAGGATATGTATATGTTCCGTCTTCGTTCTTTATCTCATAGATAGAGGGCATACGGTTGCACTGCTCTATGATCCACTCTGTCCAGTATGCGTGATCCTTGATCTTGTTGCGGGTAAACTGAGCGGTAGCGCCCACGGTGAGGCGGTCATTTACCTGATGCTGGATGTTCAGACGTCCGTTGTAGCGGTTGTAGCCGTAGTCGGGACCCTTGAAAAGGCTGTTCTGGTCCAGAAAACCTAGAGATGCCATATAAGAGAGGGTCTTGGTGCCGCCGGTCACGGAGAGGTTGTGGCTCTGCTGAGAAGCGTAGCTCTTGTAGAGTTCGTTGATCCACTTGACGTTGGTGCCGCCGTTGCGGAAACCTGCGATGTCCTCTGCGGTGAACTTGGTGCTGCGTCCGGAATTGACGGCTGCCTCGTTGTAGAGTTCTGCGTAAATCCAGGAGTCAACCACTGTAGGCAGTGCGGTGGGCTGCTGCAAACCGTAGCTGAGGTCATAGTTCACTGATACCTGCCCTGCCGCACCCTTCTTGGTGGTAACCAGCACTACGCCATTGGATGCGCGGCTACCGTAGATTGCGGTAGAAGATGCATCCTTCAAAATGGAAATCTGGTCGATATCCTGCGGATTGAGGTTGGACAGCGAGCCCTCGATACCGTCAATGATAACCAGAGGGTTGTTGTCGTTCATTGTGTTGTAACCACGGATGTTGAGAGTGGGAGATCCACCGGGAGTGGAAGCGCCCTGCTGGATCACGAGGCCAGGGGTGGTACCCTGCAGACCTTCAAGCACGTTGGCAATGGGCTTTCCTTCCAATTCTTCTGTGGAGACGGATGCCACGGCGCCGGTCAGGTTGACCTTTTTCTGCACGCCGTAACCCACTACCACTGCATCTTCAAGCAATGTGGATGATTCTTCCAATGAAATGTTCAAGGTCGAAGCTCCGTTGACTGCTACCTCTTTGGTCTGGTAGCCGATAGCCGAAACGACCAGCACTGCATCGTCTGCTGCCTGGATGGTGAAGTTACCGTCGATGTCGGTGGCTGCACCGACGCTGGTATTCTTGACCATCACAGAAGCGCCAATCACAGGCTCTCCATTGGAAACAACAGTGCCGGAGATCCGGTTTGTTGCATTCTGGGCAAATGCCTGCAGCGAAAATGCAGCGCAAATGATCAGTGCAACAGCAATTCTGAATGCTTTTTTCATGTTGTTTGATTGGTTGTTAGTAATTGATTGGTATATTTATTATTTGTCTAATTGCATAAGTGCATAGGTATAGGCGCCTATGGACACGGCCTCGCTGGTGCCGATTCTGGTGACTGCGATGCCGGTCTTCTTCTCGCTGTGATACAGCACGGTATGGTCGCCGCCGGGAACCCTGAGCTCCACCGCAGTGTCTTTCAGAAAGGCGTTCATACCCTCGTCTGTGGTAAGGTCCACCACATCCATCTGCAACCATCCTCTAAGACTCTCGATAATCGACGGTATTATTAACTTATGGGCTTTGGATATACCGCCGCCAAGCACAACCAGGCCATCTACAATATCAAGGGCGTGGGCAAGGGCGTCGGCAATTGCCACACCCATATCTTTAAACGCTTTGATTGCGGCAAGACGGTCGCCTTCGGCAAGGCCGTCGGCTATTTGCTGTATATCCTTGGGGGTGAGATCCCTGGTATCTCCGGAGACCTCGGCATATACCCTCTTCACGGCACGGATGCTGACGCTCTCCTCTGCAATCTTCTCGGGATAATGCACGTTGCGCATAAGCCATACATCGCCGCCGCAGCCGTTGTCGCCGCGCAGCAGCACGTTGTCTATCACCACACCGGCGCCAAAACCGGTACCGAGAGTCAGACCTATAAGGTTTTTGTAGCGCACCGAGCTGCCTGCACCCTCCAGACGAGTGTTCATCTCAGGCAGAATGCCCGCCAGAGCCTCGCCATAGGCGAAAAGGTTGCCGTCGTTGTTGATGAATACCGGAAGTTTGAACTGCTCTGCGAGATAGGGGCCTATGGGGACTCCGCCGCGGAAGCAGGGGAAATTGGGAAGGTCGCCAATGATGCCCGCCTTGTAGTCGGCCGGGCCGGGGAAGGCAAAACTGATGGCCACCGGTGCTTCGTCCAGCGCCGCATTGACCTTGTTGAAGCCCTCGGTTAGGACCTCCAGGCAGCGGGCCACGCTGTCGGTGACTGCATCCAGACGGATGGGCTCCACCACCTGTTTGCAACCGCGGATGGCAGAAAAAACAAAGTTTGTCCCGCCGGCATCCAGCGTCATTACTGTTCTGTTATCGTGTTCGTACATAACTATTAAGCGTTGAATCTGACATATGCCCTGACCACCATACACTCTTTGCCTGCAGATGCGCCGGCGGGACGGATGGTGAATTTCTCAAGGCAAGAAGGGATTATGAAGGTTTCTGCATAATGGACAGTAAACGGCTCAAAGCGGCCGTCAGGGCTCTCGACAACTGCCTCCTCCCCTTCTACCAGGTTGAGCACCTGCACACTGTCGCGGGTTTCGAAAGGAACTATGCCGGTAAAGCGGATACGGCGGGTCTCTATGAACTCGGCCGGATGCAGGCCGGTCTTGATTTCTTCCCAGCCTTCGCCCTTTGCCACAGGTTCAAAATGATTCACAAGATTGGCGTGGACATACTCGGTATTGCGGTCCCACTGGATCACGTGGCTGCCGTGCTCCACATTTATCGGACGCGGTTTGCCGTCCAGGCCCATACGGCCCCAGTCCCATAGTTTGAAGGTAAACACGTTGGGAGTCGCACTTATCTCAAGCACCATAGATTCGGCACCGGAACAGTGGATCGTACCGCCCGGTATCAGGAAGTGGTCGTGCTTCTTGGCCGGGATATGGTTCACATATTTCTCTGCATCGAATTTCTTCTCGCCGCGCTCGGCAGCTCTTAAATCGGCAATCATAGCCTCTTTGTCCACACCGGTTTTTACGCCCAGATATACTGTGGCACCCTCGGCGGCATCCATTATATAATAGCTTTCGTCCTGTGTGTAGGACATACCGAAAGTCTTGCGGATATAATCGGCCGTGGGGTGCACCTGAAGGCTCAGGTTGCCGCCGCCTATGGTATCCAGAAAATCGAAGCGGATGGGGAAATCCTTGCCGAATCGGCCTACTACCGGAACGCCCAGCAACTCGCGGCTGTGAGTCAGCACCAGGTCGTTGGCGGGGAACTCTACCTTCACACCGTCCACCTCAAGCAACAGGCTGTTCTCTTCGGGGACACAGTCAAAGCACCATCCGTAGTTGGAAACCGACCGGTCCAGATCGCAAACATCCTTCATCCACTGGCCGCCCCAGGGTGCCGGGTCAAAGAAAGGCACCACGCGGAAAGGCTTGCGGGCGGTCTTTGCCATTCCTTTGCAGAAGGTCTCGCCTGAGATGAGCTTGGGAGAGGCCGCATTGTTGGTGTCCAGCCACCACTCTACCTTGTCGAACAGGGTCTCCTTATACATATCAAGCACACGCCAGTCAATAAAGTAGCCGCGCTTGTACTGGATGGATACTGCGTCGGCGCGGTTGTCCACTCCAAGGCCGCACACTTCGTGACGGCGGAAACGCTGCTGGATCTCCCATCTGGCCATATCGGCATACACCAGGCGGGCAGAAGACGGAGCCACAAGGGCGGCACCGGCACCTATAATTAAAGTCTCTCTGCCGGCCTTTTCCAGCTTGTTGCGGGCAGAAGAGAGTTTGTCTTGATCAAAGAAATCTTCTATGCGCAGATTGGTCACATAGCCGAACAGGACGTGGTCTGTCATAAAGGGATCGGTGATAGAGCGCACCTGTGCCTCGCTTTTCATCAAATCTTTTGTTCGAACAATTTGAGAAAAGTTCAAAGAAAACTTTGAAATCACCTCATCTTCATATACACCAGTATAGCAATCAACTGCAAGAGGGCCATTTAATCCCTTTGAAAGTTCTTTTGCAACGCTTTCCCATCCTACAAAAACGCGCCCCTCGACGGCTGTGGCAGGGAATTTATCATAATTTGGCTTTCTCATATATGTATGAACATAATGCATTTTGTGCGAAGTTATATATTAAATATGTAACTACCAAAAAACTTTTTTTATAATTTTGTACTTGAATAACACCCTTGAACTATGAAACTGAATCCGAACAGCGAGATTCCGCTTCACAAGCAGGCGGAAGAGCTTCTCAGGGAGCTGATAGAAAGTGATGAGTATAAAAACGGCAAGATGCTGCCCAAGGAGGTAGAGCTTGCACAGCAGCTGGACATTTCCCGCAATACTCTGAGGCAGGCCATCAACCAGCTTGTGTTCGAAGGGCTTCTGATCCGCAAGAAAGGGGTCGGCACCAAGGTGGCCAGAAAAGGAATAACCGGCGGCGTCAAAAACTGGCACAGTTTCTCCCAGGAGATGAAGATGCTGGGCATAGAGGTGCGCAACTACGAGCTGCGGGTCTATTTCAAAAAACCCACGAAAGAGATTGCCAACTTTTTCGGCATCAGCGAAGATGAGCGCTGCGTGGTGATGGAGCGTCTGCGCGGAAACACCGCCTTCCCTTTCGTATTCTTTGTATCTTACTTCAACCCCAAACTTCCCATAACCGGAGAGGAAAACTTCAATATGCCGCTCTATGAAATGCTGGAGAGCAACTACGGCATATATGTCAAGACTTCCAGAGAGGAGGTCTATGCCAGGCTGGCCGGCGAATCCAAAGCAGCCAAGCTGGAGATTTCTCCCAACGATCCGATACTGATACGCAAGCGGTTTGTCTCCGACGACAACGGCGTGCCTGTAGAGTACAACATAGGCTACTATCGCGCCGACAGTTTTACCTATACAATAGAGTCCAGCATCTAGTTTTTCGTCAACAATCTTGGTGTGACGAACGATTTTTAGGGTGATTTTCGTCACAAAATCCGGCACTTTCGTCACAAATTACCGGTTTTGACAACAAAAACCGGGTAGAGGTTGCATTCTTTTCTGCGCGCGGGAGTCATAGTCTACTTTTGCATTGCAAAAAAGAAAAACTATGATTGCACCTCTGTGGATAAGGCTTGACAACGCCGCTATTATTTACCCATCCTGCCGCACCAGGCACTACGCCGCGCAGTTCAGGATGAGTGTGACATTGGACCACGAGGTTTCCCTGCGACTCCTCAACCAGGCACTTCAGAATATAATCGCAAGATTCCCCGGGTTCACCTATACACTTGGCCAGGGCTTTTTCTGGTGGTATCTCCACCGCCTGGACAATATGCCGGTTGCCGGTCGCGACAACACTATGAACATTTTTTCGCTCAAGGACAATGGCGGATATATGTTCAAGGCGGGTGGCACGGGCAATAAAATCACCCTGGACATATTCCACGCCCTGACCGACGGGCACGGGGCAATGACTTTTCTTATGAGCCTCACGGCCGAATATCTCCGTCTTAAAGAGGGAATCACCCCCGAATACGGAGGCTGGGTGCTGAATCCTGCCGAGCCGGCGCGTCCGGAAGAGTTGGAAGACAGTTTTGACTCTTTCTCCGGCCTCAAGGGTAATCTGGACCAGGAGCACAAAGCCTGGCACATTCCCGGCACCAAGGTCCCCTACGACGAGCTTTACAATACCCGCGTCACCATTTCTACTGAGTCACTGCTGGCAAAGGCCCGCGAATACGGCTGCACCATCACCGAACTGCTCACCGCCCTTATGCTTGCCTCCCTGCAGGACATCCGCAACCTGAGCGGTACCCGCAAACAGAACGGCAACCTGAAGATAGAAGTACCGGTGAACCTTAGAAAAATGTTCAATAAAAAGACGCTGCGCAACTTCTCTTCTTATGTACATCTGGGATTTGACGCCCGAAAGGGCGACTGGACCCTGGACGAGATTATCAAGGCGGTCCATCGCCAGAAGGCCGAGTTTGTAAAAAAGGCCCCTATCACCACCCGTGTGGCGGCCAATGTGGCATTGGAAGACAATTTTGCCATCCGCTGCATCCCCAGAATGATAAAGAAGCCCATAATAAACCTTATCAACAGCCTCAAGGGTGACAGGTACTGCTCGTACACGCTCTCGAATATAGGCGACATCAAACTCCCGGAAAGTATGGCGGCGCACATACGCGACGTGGACTTTTTGCTGGGCCGCGCCCGCGGCAAGTCGGGGGCCTGCGCCTGCGCCAGCTTTGGCGGCCGACTGAATCTCAACTTCACCCGCAAAATTGCCGAGAGCGAGTTTGAACGCCGCTTTGTGGGCTGGCTGGACAAGGTGGGTATTGACGCTTCCCTGCACTTTGAGACTGTTGCAAGCCCCAAATCAGAATCATTTTTTCCGCTGCCCATGCCGCTGCGCGAACGCCGCGTCCGCATTGGCTGGAGCGGGACTCCATTAGTAATCTAATCATAAAGAAATACTTACAGGATATGATAAACTACATTGACCAACTTACTCAGACAATCCGTAACAACTGGAACGAAAAAGCACTGTGCGACTGGCGCGGAGAAGAATTTACATTTGCTGATGTAGCATCAAATATTGCCCGCCTGCATCTCCTGCTGGAGAACACCGGCATCTTGAAGGGAGATAAAATCACCCTTTATGCCCCCAACTCTGCAAGATGGGCCACATCTTTCCTGGCAGTGAATACCTCCGGCGCAGTGGCTGTACCCCTGCTGTCGGACTTTACCGCCGATGCCGTGTGCAATTTGGTGGATCATTCAGAAAGCGTGGTGCTTTTCACAGATAAGGAAAACTGGAAGAAACTGGACATTGCCAAGATGCCCAAACTCCGCTATGCGGTGAACCTCTCTGACTGGAGCCTGATCTGGAGCGCCGAAAAGGACATAGAAGAAGCCTTCAAGAGCCTCGAGGCCGATTTTAAGAAGAAATATCCCAACGGGCTTGGCCGCGACGATGTCCACTATCACATAGATAATATGAAGGACCTGGCGGTGATCAACTACACCTCTGGCACAACCAGCGCCCCCAAGGGCGTGATGCTGCGCTACGAGTGTTTCTCCGCCTCCATAGACTTTGCCATCCGGCATATCGCCGCTTCAAACAAAGACAACATTGTTTCTATGCTGCCTATGGGCCATATCTACGGTATGGTGTTCGAGTTTATGTATCCGCTTTGCTTTGGCGTGACGGTATATTATCTGGGCAAGACTCCCGCCGCCTCTACCCTGCTGAAGGCTGTCGGCGAGGTGAAGCCCTACCTTATCATCACCGTTCCGCTGGTTATGGAAAAAGTTTATAATTCCTCTATCAAGCCGGTTCTGGGTAAATGGTATATGAAGGTTCTCACCGCCATTCCCGGCATCAACAAGATTATCTATAAAGCAGTTGTAAAGAAGCTTATAGCTGCCTTCGGCGGAAACGTACAGCAGTTTATTATGGGTGGCGCCGCCCTCAATCCCGACGTGGAGAGGGCATTCAGAAAGATGGGCCTCCCCTACACCGTGGGTTACGGTATGACCGAAGCTGCACCGCTGCTGGCCTATGCCGAGCCGTGGAATTTTGTCCCGGGCAGCTGCGGAATGAAGGTAGACAGCGCCGAGGTCCGCATTGACAGCGAGGATCCCGCCAACATCACCGGAGAGATCCAGGCAAAAGGGACAAATATCTGCAGCGGTTATTTCAATAATCCGGAAGCGTCCGAGAACCTCTTCACGGAAGACGGTTTCCTGCGCACCGGCGACCTGGGCGTGATGGATGCCAAAGGCAACATCTTCATCAAGGGCCGCTGCAAAACCATGATTCTTTCGGCAAACGGACAGAACATTTATCCGGAAGAGATAGAGGCCGCCATCAATTCAATGGATTTCGTCTCGGAGTCGCTGGTTGTGGACCGCGCCTCCAAACTGGTTGCCCTGGTCCGTTTTGACCAAGACCAGATCAAGGCCAAGGGCCTGACAGCACTGGATATTACCGACCTGCCGGAAAAGATCAGGCTGAAAGTCAACCGCACTCTGCCGGCTTACAGCCAGATTACCAAAGTAGAAGAAAAACGGGATTCGTTTGACAAGACCCCCAAGGGGAGCATCAAGAGATTCCTGTATTGTTAGACCGTTTTTCGGTTAGTTGTGTTAGCCTTCCATCCCTGCTGCCACGGCGGCGGGGATGGTTTTTTTACTATATTTGCAACAGAATAACCAATAAATACAGATATGAAACGTTTACTAACACTTTTGATTCTTGTTGTGCTTTTTGCATCTAGCTGTTCCACTACTTTCCGCACTATGCGCGAGCCAAACGTACGGTTCGAACTCACAGGTGAGGACTACACTATCTCCGATGAGGCCGTCAGCGGCGAGGCAACTGTTGTATATGTTTTAGGCATTGACTGGAAACGTCTGTTCGGCCGCGCCGACAGAGCAGATTTCAACACTCCCGTAATGGGCACTTTTAACATCATCCGTGGTTCAGAAACCTACGCAATCTTTGATTTGATGGAGAAGAATCCCGGCTATGACTTTGTGATGTATCCCCAGGTAACCAAAGAGTCTTACAGGGTCTTCCCGTTTTACAAAAGGGTTAAGGTCAATGTAAAAGCACGTCTTGGCAAACTCAAAAACCGCGAGAAATAATGCAGGATATCATCAATCCCTGGGCCGGCTTCGAGGGTTATAACTGCTTTGGCTGCAGTCCCGACAACCCTGTCGGTCTCAGGATGTCCTTTGCAGAGGACGGAGATTACATTGTGAGCACCTGGCAGCCCGACGGCAATTTCCAGGGCTGGATAAACACGCTTCACGGCGGCATCCAGGCCACCCTGATAGACGAGGCGGCGGGCTGGATAGTGTTCCGCAAGCTGCGCACCAGCGGCTACACCAGCAAGATGGACATCCGCTACATAAAACCTGTTAGCACTGTAGAGGGCCCCGTGACACTCAGGGCCAGGCTCATCAACCAGAAGATGATGATGGCATTCATAGAGGTCAAGCTCTATAACTGTCACGAAGAGCTTTGCGCCGACGCCACCTGCGTCTACCGAGTTTATCCAAGGGATGTGGCCGAGAAGGAGTTCTATTTCAGGGACTCACAGTAGTTTATGCAACATAAAGGGCGGCTCTTGACGAGCCGCTTTTTTTTTATTACATTTGTAAAAATACACTTTCAGCTATGATACCTACCCCTCACAATTCGGCCACAGAAGACCAGATAGCAAAAACCGTGATTATGCCCGGCGACCCGCGCCGCAGCAAAATGATAGCGGAAACATTCCTTGAAAATCCGGTATTGGTAAACGATGTGCGGGGAGTCCAGGGTTATACCGGCACATATAAGGGCAAGCGATTCACCGTTATGGCCAGCGGTATGGGCCAGCCGTCCATCGGATTATACACCTACGAGCTGTTCAATTTCTACAACGTGGACACTATCATCCGCGTGGGCAGCATCGGCGCCGTGAGCGACCGTACTCCGCTGCGCAGCATAATAATAGGCCGCAGGGCGTATTCCGAGACCAATTATCTGATGTTCTACCGCAACAACGGCAATAAGTGCGGTTTCGTAAATGCCGATGAATCACTCTGCGGAAAGGCCGCCGCCACTGCAGAGCGGCTGGGCCTGACTTATAATATAGGTGACATTTTCAGCAGTGACACATATTACAGCGACAACGACGATGTGGCCACTTGTCTGGAGAACAATCTCCTGGGTGTAGAAATGGAGGGCGTGGCACTCTATCTAAATGCACAGCGGGCCGGCAAAAAAGCGCTTGTCATCTGCACTGTATCAAACAACATCCCCGCCGGGATAGAACTTCCCAGCGAGGATCGTCAAAACGGCTTCAAGGATATGGCCCGTCTCGCTCTGGAGATGAGCCTCTAAATATTCCGCCGCTATTTTGTTCCGAATATACGGTCTCCCGCGTCTCCCAGACCCGGGACAATATATCCGTTTTCGTTTAGGTGAGAGTCCATTCCGGCGCAGAAGATATCCACATCGGGATGAGCCTTCTTTAGTGCCTCCAGGCCTTCGGGAGCGCAAATAATGCACAGGAACTTGACGGTGCGGGGGTTGCGTCTCTTTATCAGGTCAATGGCGGCGATGGCACTTCCGCCGGTTGCCAGCATCGGATCCAGGACGAACACATCGCGGTTGGAGATGTCGTGAGGCAACTTACAATAATACTCCACCGGTTCCAGGGTCTCTTCGTTACGATAGAGGCCTATGTGACCCACTTTTGCGGCAGGCACAAGTGTCAGCGCGCCCTCTACCATACCCAAACCTGCACGAAGCACCGGCACAAACGCCAGTCGTTTGCCGGAGATGCACTTGCAGTGTGCAGTTGCGATAGGGGTCTCCACGTCAATATCCTCCATAGGAAGATAGCGGGTAGCCTCATACATAATTAACATTGTGATTTCGCTCACCAGCTCACGGAAGCCCTTGGTACCGGTGTCTTTGTCGCGAAGAATGGAAAGTTTGTGCTGAATCAGCGGATGGTCAAAAATAATAACTCTTCTGTCCATTATAATAGTTGATTGATTAGACGAATTTAGTCATTATTTATTATTTTGTCAAGGTCAGCTTTAAATGTTGCGGCATTAGTAAAATGATATGTATGGATGCCCAGACGCGCAGCTCCCTCAAGATTTGGGATGCTATCGTCCACAAAGACTGACTCTTCCGGCTTCAGGTTGTAACGGTCAAGCAGCAGACGATATATCTTTTCATCCGGCTTGATGCAGAATTCGTGACCGGAAACCACCATACCTTCAAGCAATTGGAACACCGGAAAATTAGGCCCGACATATTTGTCAAAAGTCGCCGCCGCCCAGTTGGAGAGTCCATACAGTGCGTAGCCTTTCTGCTTGAGTTCCGACACTATCTCGTACATTCCGTCTATAGCGCCGTGGAACATCTTGATCCACTCGCCAAAGAACATACGGATGGGCTTTTCCCACTCAGGAAATTGTGCCACAAGTTCGTTGGTGCCCTGTTCCAGCGGCTTGCCGCCATCCATCTGGGCATTCCAGGGAATAGTGCAGACATTGTCCAGAAACCAATTGGACATTTCAAGATAGGTCAGGCCCTTGCGGCCGGTGTTGCGCTCAAACAATTCCCGGGCCTCTTGCGTCTTGAAATAGTCATCGTAGAGATAGTGCCTGTCCCAGTCCACCAGCACAGCCCCAAAGTCAAAAATTATATTCTTAATCATACCCCGCAAAGATAGCAATAAAACGGGTCATGGAAAGCCCTGTGTCACATCAAGATGGCGTGGATAGTGTCATCCAGAGCGTATTCCCGTGTCATCTCGGGCAAGCGCAGGCATTCTAGTGTCATCTCGGGCAAGCGCAGCGAGTCGAGAGATCTCCCGCTTCCACTTCTGCCAAAGTAGCGCGGACAGACATGTCTCAGAGTATGCGCTCGGGGCGATGTGTCCGCTCGAGGGCCCGATTTCGGCGTGTAGAGCGGGCTAACACTCTATATAATGCCATCCAGGGCCTATTAACCCGCGCGACTTTGGCGAAAACTCTGGTCGGGCCCTCCGGCGGGCAGAATCCTCTACCCAAAGGGGTTCACTGCGGTTATAACGGAATGCGTCGGTGCGAAGCATCCCCAGCGCTGACGTGATGAAAATATTACGCGAAACGGACAGTTTGCGTATACTGTCCGTTTCGATGGCCCAAATACGCCATTTCATCAAGAACCACCGCCACGAAACGGACAGAATAGGCTTCTCATCCTTTTCGGGAAATGGCCTTTCACGCAGACTCTTGAAATCGTTGCGACGATAGCTCTTGTCAAGTGTCTGACAATGAGGGTTTTAGGAAAAGGTGTCATCTCAATCTAGGTTTTATTTTGAGATTGAGACGATGCGGTTTCACAAGAGGCTGATAGTCACCGATTTACAAATAGCGCTCGTCGCAACTATTTAATCTGGCAGTGGATGGAGCGTTATGGCTGTGTCGGATGGCTTCAGGGATGAGGCGGCGGTGGACGGTGCTTTTCTTGACGCTGCGCGCTTAACCGCTTCTTCGCTCCTTTTCGCCGCGACGCCTCCTTTTACAGGCGCCTAATTCGGCACCTGTAACGTAGTTGACGGGCTCAATTAGTGTCGTCTGCTGCGCATCCGCCCCTAACCGGAGCTCAGAAGCTGACACGCAGCTAAAAAGCACATATCCCCGCCTCCTCATCCCTTCCACCAAAGGCATAAGCCACCGTCAGGTGGCCGGCGCACTGCGCCGCGGGGATCGTGGAACGGACAATGAGAGAAAACGTGGGCGAGCCTCAAGCCCCCTTCCGGGGAAGGGGGTTGGGGGTTGGGACAAACATAGGCGGCGGCATCAGCCGCCAACTCAAAGCCCTGGCACAAAAAAAGCCTCCGGCTTTTGTGCCAGAGGCTTTGAAGTTGGCGGCTACCTACTCTCCCACATGGTGTCGCAGTACCATCGGCGCAAGTGAGCTTAACTTCTCTGTTCGGGATGGGAAGAGGTGGATCCTCACCGCTATAACCGCCTAATCTTTTCTTTGTACGATGGGAAGGTTTCACCCCTCCCATCGTTATATCTTCGAGAGAGAACTCAAGGTCGCTTTCACTCTTCGTTCGTCAC
>JAFRRR010000120.1 GCA_017428035.1 Bacteroidales bacterium
ATCGTCGCCCTCGGCAATTATGGAACTGGGGATGGGCTCGTAGGCATCGTTCATAAAACGGGAATACTGCTTGTAGCAGTCGTAGGCCGATTTCACGCCGGTTTCGTAGCCGGTAAACGGGAAAAACGGGTTCACGTATTCGCATTGGTCGTTGCACCAGAGTGCGGCATAATAGGCTTCGCCGCCAGGGGCGTGCATCAGGCCGCCTTTGGTGGCGATTATGCTCTCGCTGGCGCGCAGTTTGGCATAGCGGAATTCGGTGTTTATAACCTCGTCCGGAGTATCCAGTATCAGATTGTCGCTCAGCTGTTTGAAAAGGTCCAGGCGGGCGGCGTACTCGGCAGGGAAATCGATGGTGTCGGGATCTATCCGTTTCGTCTCTGCCTCATTCTTTTCGTAGGCCTGCATCACCAGGAAAAAGAAACGGGTTTCGCCCGGCTCCAGGGTGGCAGTTCCGCCGTTGACCAACTCTATGTCCATCACGTAGCTGCCCTTGACGCCCTTTGCGGGGTCACTCTCCCAAGCGTACTTATAGTCGGGAACATCCAGTTTCACAGGCTTGTCAGAGACGTTTTTCACATAAAACAACTCATAAACGGCCTGTTCTGAGGTGCTGGGGAAGTTCACTCTGCTCAATTCCAGACCCTCTGCCGCCTCGGTCACCCTGAGGGTGCCGTCCAGCTCTATTTTAACCGCCTTGAAAACGGGCACCTTGCCGTCGGCCTTTATCATCCCGGCCACATTGGTGGTGTGATTGTACGGGAAAAAGCCGTGCGTATTGTTGGGAATTGTCCTCAGCAAGGGGAAGATATGGTGATATTCACAGCCATACCGGCCATCTTCATCGATGCTCCAATAGTATACTATCGCCGCCTTCAGGCCGCTCATCTCTATATGGTCTTTGTGCGGGGCGTTGGCGGCGGCATCCATCACTATGGTTTTGGTGGTGCTGTCTATCGTCCATCTTGTTTCTGCAGCGGCAGTCAGGCAAAGTAGCATAAGTGCCGAGGCAAGCGTCAGTCTTTTCATATAGTTCAGGTTTTTGTCTCACAAATTTAGCTTAAATTAGCGGAAATTTGCGATTATGACATTCCACAAATTCCTTTTTATCGCTGCGGTGGCGCTGGTTCTTGCCGGCTGTTCTCAGAAATATGCAGTCACGGCACAGGATATGGCCCGCACGCTGCCGATGCCCAAAACTCTGGACGACGACAAGACCCGCAAAGACTACGGCATCTGCCGCATCAGCGTGATGAATGTGCGAGAAGAGCCCGCCTACGAGGCAGAGATGGGCACCCAGATGCTTATGGGAGCGATATGCTGGATCATAGAACGCAAGGGCGGATGGTCTATGATTTCATCTCCCGAGGGATATATAGCCTGGGTCACCGACGGCAGCCTTTTCTTTACCGACTATGACGGAGCAATGGCGTGGAAAGCCTCTCCCCGCCTGATAGTCACGGCGCACTACACCCCGCTGCTGGCAGCTCCAAAAAAGGGTGCGGCCCAGGTGAGCGATGCCGTGCGCGGCTGCATTGTGGCCTGCACCGGGGCCTCCGGCGCATATTACAGCTGCCGCCTGCCCGACGGCCGCGAGGCTTATGTGGCAAAGCGGGACGTGGCCGACTGCAGAAAGTATTTCGCAAGTCAGAACCCCGACGGAAACGATATAGTTTCCGATGCCAAGCTCTATATGGGCGTCCCGTATCTGTGGGCCGGCTCCTCTGTCAAGGGGTTGGACTGCAGCGGTTTCTCGCAACGCACCTATATGGACTGCGGCATCCTTCTGCCGCGCAACGCCTCCCAGCAGGAGAAGTGCGGAGAGGCGGTGGATATCAGCGGCGGCTGGGATCTTCTGCAGCCCGGCGACCTTCTTTTCTTTGGCCGTAAGAGGGACAACGGCAGCATCGGGGTCTACCACGTCGCCATATACATTGGCGGCTATCAGTTCATCCACAGCGCCGGCGGCCTGGTGCACGTCAATTCGCTGCTTACAGATCGGCCTGATTATTTCAGCGGCTGCAGCAACATCGTCTCCGCCCGCCGCATATTGGGCAGTGAAAACGGTGTCTGGCGCATCATAAACAACGGCTGGTATTTCTAATTTTTTGCTACCTTTGTGCATCATTTAAAAAATCATACGAAATGAACCTCAGAACTATCAAGAAAGACGTACTGTTCGTAACCAACGAGTTTCTCTCTGACTGCCTCACTTTCAGCGACTACAGCGCTGGCAAGAAAGATGATAAGGTGCAGGAGCTGGTAAATGACGCCCTCGTGCTCACCGACACCACCCTGGACAAGATCAATATGTATCCTGCAGAGAACGTGAAGGCATACTTCAGGGATCTGAGCAAAGACTTCTACGAGGGCTACGACGCACTCTACCAGAAGCTTAGCGAAATCACAAAATAACACAGACAGTTTCGTCAATAGACATACAGGCCCGAGAATCTTGGGCCTGTTTTGTTATTTCAAGAAGATGAAAAAAGCATTCATTATAGCCTTGGCGCTGATTCTTGTGCTGTCCGGCTGCGGCCGCGGCAGTAAAGGCCGATATGTGGTGATACTTTCTATGGACGGCTTCAGGCACGACCTGCCGCAGATGTACAACACCCCCACCCTGGACTCTGTGGCCAAGGTGGGCGTCTTTTCTGTGATCCGTCCGGTGTACCCCTCTATGACGCTGCCAAACCACTATTCTATGGCCACCGGACTTTGGCCTGACCACCACGGGATAGTGAACAACACCTTCTACGACAGCGAGTTGGACACAATCTTCGCCGTCGGGCGCTACGACACGCGCTCCAA
>JAFRRR010000121.1 GCA_017428035.1 Bacteroidales bacterium
GCTCGGCCGCGATGAAGCGGGTGTTCTTGTGCTCACCAGAGAAGGTGTGGCGCATGAACGGGAAGGCGATGCCGCCAAAGTTGCTGCCGCCGCCAAAGCATCCAATAACGATGTCGGGATATTCGCCCGCCATCTTCATCTGCTTCTCTGCCTCAAGGCCGATGATGCTCTGGTGCAGGGTCACGTGGTTCAGCACGGAACCGAGGGACTAACGGCAGTTGGGCGTGTTCATGGCCAGCTCTACCGCTTCGCTGATGGCGGTGCCAAGCGAACCCTGGTGATTTGGATCCTTGGTGAGGATGTCCTTGCCGGCGCGGGTACTCATAGATGGAGAAGCGATGACCTGGGCGCCGTAGGTCTGCATTATGCTGCGGCGGTAGGGCTTCTGCTCGTAGGAGATCTTAACCATATAGACCGCTGCCTCCAGGCCGAATACCTTTGCGGCGTAGCTGAGCGCAGTGCCCCACTGGCCGGCGCCGGTCTCGGTGGTGACATTGGTGATGCCCTCTTTCTTGCAATAATAAGCCTGCGGCAGAGCGCTGTTCAGCTTGTGGCTTCCCACCGGGCTTACGCTCTCGTTCTTGAAGTAGATGTGGCATTTGGTGCCGATGGCCTCTTCCAGACCGTAGGCGCGCACCAGCGGAGTGGAGCGGTAGCTCTTGTACAGGTCGCGGACCTCCTCAGGAATATCAATCCAGCGGTCGGTCTGGTTGAGCTCTTGCTCAGATGCTTCGCGTGAGAAAATGTGAGCCAGATCGTCTACTGTCACCGGCTGTTTGGTGGCGGGGTGCAGCATAGGCAGCGGCTTGTTGGGCATATCTGCCTGGATGTTATACCATTGCCTGGGGATCTCTTCTTCCTGAAGGATAAATCGTTTGGTTGCCATAGTTGTAAAGTTTAACGGTTTATAATTGTTATTTTGTTTTCCATAAAAAAAGCCGATCCCAAAGGACCGGCCTTATATGTTTTATCTTATGTTCCTATTATTTGGTACTACACGATCGGTGATGCGCACGCAGAAACACTTGATTGCCAAAACCAAGCGCGCCAAAAGAAAAAGCTGTTAACCTGTGCGTTCATTTCAATCGCTGTTCTGGGAACAAAGGTTTGTATAAAAAATTATAAATGCAAATATTTTTTTAAAAATTTTAAATCAACGGCATTCCGTGTGCCTTGCAGGCGTCTCTCATATCGTCTGGCCAGATGCTGCTCTGAATCTCGCCGATGTGGCCTTTTCGAAGCAGGAACATACACAGACGGCTCTGTCCGATACCGCCTCCGATGCTTTGCGGAAGGCCTCCTGAAAGCAGACGGCGGTGGAAATAGAGCTCGGCGCGGGCCTCTTCGCCGCGGATTTCAAGCTGCCGGTGCAGCGCCTCGGCATCCACGCGGATACCCATAGAAGAAATCTCGAACGCACTCTCAAGAACCGGGTTCCAGAGCAGGATGTCGCCGTTCAGGCCGGCCAAGCCGTTCTCTGCTATGCTGCTCCAGTCGTCATAGTCCGGAGCGCGGCCGTCGTGCGGCTTGCCGTCGGACAGGGCTCCGCCTATGCCTATCACGAACACAGCCCCGTATTTGCGGGTTATCTCGTTTTCACGCTCCTTGGCGCTGAGGCCGGGATAGCGGTCCAGCAGCTCCTGTGCGTGTATATAAGTGATCTTTTCCGGCAGGATAGGAGTGATGGCGGGATACTTCTCGTATACCATATACTCCGTTTGCAGCAGCACATTATATATGCCGTCCACCTTATTCTTAAGATAGGCGAGGGTGCGCTCGTCGTGGCCCATCACTGCCTCCCAGTCCCACTGGTCCACATATAAAGAATGGAGATTGTCCAGCTCTTCGTCGGGGCGGATGGCGTTCATATCGGTGTAGATGCCGTATCCGCGGGGAATCTTGTACTCCGCCAGCGTCATCCTTTTCCACTTTGCCAGAGAGTGGACAATCTCGGCCCGCTGGTCGCCCATATCGCCGATGGCGAAAGTCACCGGCCGTTCGATGCCGTTGAGGTCGTCGTTGATGCCCAGTCCGCTCTTGACAAACAGCGGCGCCGTGACACGCCTCAGCCGCAGCTGCGACGCCAGGCACTGCTGGAAAAAGTCCTTTATGCTTTTGATGGCCTGCTCCGTCTCGGGGAGAGTCAGGTAGGCCTTATAATCCTTGGGAAGTATCAGTTTGCTCATATCCAAAAAGCAGTTTGGGGCAAAGATAGAAAAATTACTCTTCCTTGAGCAAATACGGCCGCAGCCGCCTGGTGCGCTCCAGCGACTGCTCGTCCTGCCAGGCCTTTATCAGCTTGGTGTTGCCGGAGAGAAGCACGTCGGGCACCTTCCAGCCTTTGAAGTCGGCCGGGCGGGTGTAGACGGGCGGGGAGAGGAGGTCGTCCTGGAAGGAGTCGGACAGGGCGCTGGTCTCGTCGCCTATGGCTCCGGGAATCAGCCGTACGGCGGCAT
Source organism: Bacteroidales bacterium (assembly GCA_017428035.1). Taxonomy (GTDB): domain Bacteria; phylum Bacteroidota; class Bacteroidia; order Bacteroidales; family UBA932; genus Equibacterium. The sequence goes on from JAFRRR010000121.1 coordinate 2,457, forward strand.
CCACAATAATGGCGGCGGGGATTTCGCCACCGCTCAGCACATAGTCACCAACCGAAATCTCGCGGGTGATCAAATGCTCGCGGATGCGGTGGTCTATGCCCTTGTAGTGGCCGCACAGGATAATCACATTCTGCATACACGAAATCTCGTTGGCGTCGCCCTGGTCCAGGATTTTGCCGTCGGGAGAGGTGTAGATTATCTCGTCGTAGTCGCGCTCGCTTTTGAGGTGCTCTATCAGGTTGTAGACCGGCTCTATTTTCATCACCATACCGGCGTCTCCGCCAAAGGCGTAATCGTCTATCTGCTTGTAATTGCCGCTGCCCCAGTCGTGCAGATTATGTACAAAAATCTCTACCAGACCTTTGTCGCGGGCCCTTTTTACAATGGAATAATTCAGCGGGCTGTCAAGCAGCTCCGGCACGGCGGTGATAATATCGAATCTCATAGCGTACAAAAATATGAATAAAACCCAAGTTATTTAGATTTTTTGTATAAATTCGCACGCTTAGTGTATACTTAAAAATCGAATCAATGAGTGATGAACTTAATAAGGTTGCTGCTGAGGATGTAAATCCCGTGGAGCAATCCCCTTCCACCGGAGAAGCGCCGGTAAATGACAAATTGAGTGAAATTGCAGACAAGCTTAAAGAGGTGGCCGGTCAGGTCATTGACAAGGCTCAGGATGCGATAGAAGACATTAAAGATGCAGCTAACGGTTTTGCAAAGGATGCAAAGGCTTTTGTGGATGACGTGAAAGAGAATATTGCTGCCGTGGATGCTGCAGAAGAGGCTTTGAAAGACGAGGCCGGGCAGGCCAAGGCAGAAGAGCCGGCTGCAGAGGCACCCGCCGCCGAAGATGCACCCGCCGAAGAGGAGAAGGATATCGACTTTTCTGACAAGAGCCTGAAAGAGCTTGTGGATTCGCTCAAGGAGTATATAGATAACTCCGACATTAAAAAACTTAACAAATATGCCGAGGTCATCAAGGCCTGCTTCTACAAGAATCTCAAGAAAGAGAAAGTGGCTGCCGGGTTTGACCAGGCTGCAGAAGAGGCCGTGAAGGCATCTATGGCCGACATTCCCGCCGAGGCACCCGAGACCGAGGCTTCCGCCGAGCCTGCCGAGCCCGCAGCAGAGGCTCCCGAAGCAGAAGCCGCATCCACCAACCCGTTTGCAGAGATAGAGCGAGGTTTCAAGAATCTCTACGGCAAATACCGCAATATGCGCGCTGAGTTTATGAGCGAGCAGAATGCTAAGCGCGAAGAGAACTTTGAGGCCAAGAGCAAGATTCTGCAGGAGCTCAAGACTCTGGTAGAGGATCCCGGCGACCTGAACAAGGCATACCCCAAATTCCGCGAGCTGCAGAACAGCTGGCGCGCAATTGGCGCAGTGCCCCCCGCAAAGGCCAAGGACCTGTACGACTCTTACTACCATAACGTTGAGGTCTTCTACGACTTCGTAAAGATCAACAACGAACTTCGCGATATGGACTTCAAGAAGAATCTTGAGGCCAAGGAAGAGCTCTTCAAGAAAGCAGAGGAGCTGGCAGAGAGCGGCAACAGCGTGAATGCATTCCGCGCCCTGCAGAAACTGCACGAAGAGTGGAAAGAGTTGGGCCCCGTGGCCAAAGAGAAGAGAGAGGAAATCTGGGACCGCTTCAAAGCTGCCACCGCAGTGATCAACAAGAAATATCAGGCATACTTCGAGACCGCAAAGGAAAAGCAGGTTGCCAACCTCAAGGCAAAGACCGAGCTCTGCGAGAAAGCCGAGGCTATTGCCAATAGCGACCTCAACCAGAACAGCAACTGGGCCGCTCTCACCCAGCAGATGCAGGATCTGCAGAAGGAGTGGCGCACAATAGGTTTTGCAGTCAAGAAAGAAAACGAGAAGATATACGAGCGCTTCCGCGCTGCCTGCGACAAGTTCTTCACCGCCAAGAAGCAGTTCCACTCCGACTTCAAAGACCAGCTGGCTGCCAACCTGACAAAGAAAGAAGAGCTTTGCGAGAAGGCCGAGGCCGTTATGAACAGCGAAGACTGGAAGAAGACCTCCGACATCCTCATAAACCTGCAGAAGCAGTGGAAAGAGATCGGCCCTGTTCCCAAAAAGAAATCGGACCAGATCTGGAACCGCTTCCGCGCCGCCTGCGACACTTTCTTCAACAACAAGGACAAGCAGGGTGCCGGCAAGGGTGCAAGTATGACAGAGAATCTGGCTGCCAAGAAAGAGCTGATTGCCGCCATAGAGGGCTTCGAACTCTCCGGCAACCACGACGAGGACCTGGCTGCAATGCACGATTTCCAGGCCAAGTGGCGTGAAATAGGCTTCATCCCCTACAAGGACAAAGATAAAATCCAGGCCGCTTACCGCGACGCCCTCAAGGCCAAGTTCGGCGAGCTGGCATCAGAAGACCGTCCGGCACGCCGCGGCGGCTTCCAGGAGCGTCCCCGCAGTGCGGCTCCCCGTCAGCTGACAGAGAAAGACCGCCTGATCCAGCAGTATGTCAAGTTGGAGCAGGACATCGCAACCTGGGAAAACAATATCGGATTCTTCGAGAAGTCCAAGGGTGCCGAGGCTCTTATAGGCGACTACCGCACCAAGATAGAAGACGCAAAGAAAGAGTTGGCAGCCCTTGAGGCACAAATCAAGGAGATGGCGGCTGATGAATAAACAGAGTCTGATTGGATTTGCGCTGATTGGCGTAATACTGCTGGTATTCAGCTGGTATAACACAAAACAATTCGAAAAACAACAGAAGGCACGTATGGAGGCCGACTCCCTGGCAAGGGTAGAGGCCGCCAAATACCAAGAAGAAATTGCTGCACAGGAAATCGCCTGGGAGGGGGACACCCTCCGGGAGGCTTCCGAAGATCAGCCCCAGCTCTATAAGACCCAGAGCCTCAACGCTATGGCATATGCCGGCGAAGAGAGCGTCGTATACCTTGAAAACGACAATATCAAGGTGGGCTTCACCACCCACGGCGGTCAGATAGACGAGGTGCTCATAAAAAAGTATTACAAGTACGACAGCACCGCCCTCTACCTTATGCCCAAAGGCTCCAGCAAGTTTGATATGGAGCTGGATGCCGGCCAGTACATAAACACTACCGACTTCAACTATGTGGTGGCTTCGCAGAGCAGCGACAATGTCACGATGCGCCTCTATGTGGACGATGACTCCTACATAGAGAACATCTATACTCTGCTCCCCGACAGCTACGACGTTGGCCTGCAGACCCGCTTTGTGGCTATGGACAGCATTATTCCCCGTTCATCTCTCAGCTACAAGGTGAACTGGACAATGGATATGCCACGTCTGGAGAGGGGCTACACCAACGAGAAAAACTACTCATCGGTGGCCTTCCGCTACTCCGGCGCCGAAAAAATCAAGCAGATAATGCTCCGCAAGGACTCCGGCCGCGAAAATCTGGCCGGCAGTGCCAGCTGGGTTGCATTCAAGCAGCAGTTCTTCTCTGCGATATTCTATGCTCCCGAAGGATTTGCCGGCGGCGACATCGCCGTAAAGGCTTATCCCGAGAGTGACCCGTCGGAGCGTCTGTTCGCCGCCGGAGCCGACCTCACCGTTGAATACGGCACCCGCAGCGCCGACTTCTCCCGCAACTTCGAGTTCAATTTCACCCCCAACCACTACCCGGTGCTCAAGGGGTATGACCGCAAATATGACAAGCTGCTTCCGCTGGGCGGCTGGCTCTCCGGCAGCATATGTAAGTATGTCATAATTCCGGTCTTCAACTGGCTAAGCAAATATTTTGACAGTTACGGTCTGATCATCCTCCTGCTCACCATCCTCATCAAGCTGGTCATCTCGCCTTTCACCATCAAGAGCTACGAGTCCACCGCCAAGATGAAGGTGCTGCAGCCCGAGATTCAGAAAATCAACGAGAAGTATCCCAAAGAGGCCGATGCTATGAAAAAGCAGCAGGCCACTATGGACCTGTACAAGAAGAGCGGCGTGAGTATGTTTGGCGGTTGCCTGCCCGTGCTGCTACAGTTCCCCATACTGTACGCGATGTTCCGCTTCTTCCCGTCCAGCTTCGAGCTGCGCCAGCAGAGCTTCCTCTGGGCCCAGGATCTCAGTACCTACGATTCCATCCTGAATCTGCCGTTCAAGATACCTATGTACGGCAAGCACGTGTCGCTGTTCGCGCTGCTGATGGGCGTTTCTATGTTCATCTACTCCAAGATGACCGCCAGCAGCACCGCTGCCCAGAATCAGCAGATGCCCGGTATGCAGTTTATGACCGTGTGGTTTATGCCCATCTTTATGGTGCTGGTCTGCAACAGTTTCTCCGCCGGCTTGAACTACTACTACTTCCTCTCCAACCTGATTACCATTGCCCAGAACTGGGTCATCCGCAAGTGGGTTGTGAGCGAAGACAAACTCAAGGCGCAGATAGCCAGAAAGACGGCAGAGAACAACAGCAAGCCTGCCAAAAAGTCCAAGTTCCAGCAGCGGCTTGAAGAGGCCTACAAGATGCAGCAACAGCAGCAGAAACAACAGCAAAAACGCAAATAATGGCAGTTGCCGACAATTTGTTAGAGCTACTTAAGGAAATACCGTCATCAGTCTCTCTGGTGGCGGTTTCCAAGTTTAAGCCGGCCGAGGATATTATGGCGGCGTATGCTGCCGGCCAGCGGCGCTTTGGCGAGAACCGGCCCCAGGAGCTGGCTGCCAAGGCTGCAGCGCTGCCCGCCGACATAGAGTGGCACTTCATCGGCCACCTTCAGACCAACAAGATCAAGTTTGTGCTGCCGTACGCTTCGCTGATAGAATCGGTGGATTCGCTGCACCTGCTGCAGGCCATTTCGGCTGCGGCGGTGGCGCAGGGCAGGCGAGTGGACTGCCTGCTGGAGGTACACGTGGCGGCAGAAGAGAGCAAGACGGGCTTCACCCCCGACGAGGCTCTGGCCGTGGCCGCTTCGGCTGCCGACTATCCCGGCGTGCGTCTGCGCGGCATTATGGCTATGGCCACCAATACTTCTGACGAAGACCGCATCCGTGCCGACTTCCGCCGCGCCCGCGAAGTCCAAAAGGCCGCCGGCCTTCCCGAACTCTCTATGGGTATGAGCGGCGATTGGCGCATCGCTTGCGAAGAAGGCGCCACCATCATCCGCATCGGTTCTGCAATTTTCGGCGCGAGGTAGGCTAAGATTTTGCCGAAACCATTGACAAAGGGTGATTCGTGTATTATATTTGCAAAGTAATTAGTGCAGAACAACAGTAAGTTCTCCTTTAAACAGACATCTATCCTCGAAGTGGATGTCTGTTTTACTTAAGACATCGGTTTTTTATAAACTCACGATGAGTTCCAGCCACTTGGCGTCTTCGGCGTCAAAGGTGGCGAGGCGGTCGCTGTCTATGTCCAGTACTGCGGTGACGTGGCGTGAGGAGGTGCCGGCGGAGTCGGATTCCTGACCCTGGCCGTCATCGACAAATACCGGCACCACAATCTCGCTGCGGGAGGCGCTGCTGCAGGCGATGTGGCCGGGGAACTGCTCCACGTCGGGAACGACTATGGTGCGGGCCTCTTTCCAGGCAGTGCCGCAAACCCCGCGGCCGTAGCCTATGCGAAGGCAGGCCGGCGGCCCCTGGAACGGGCCCAGAACCAGTTGCGGCCGACCGGCATCGGTGTGTTTGCCGGCTGCTGCGCTCTCTTCTGCGACGCGGTAAAACCCTATCCAAAAGAACTTCATCCCCTCGTGCACAATGGCTGCAATCTCTGCCATACGGGCCACAGGGTCGGTTTCTTCTGCCAAATACATCCGCACCTTCTCGAACACGCGCAGATAGGCGAAAGTCTTCAGCGACAGGTGGCAGTAGCCAGAAGGATTCTTGTCCAGATAATCCTGGTGATATTCCTCAGCGCTGTAGAAGCACTGCAGTGGCAGCAACTCAGTGACGGGGTCGGCGCCAAGACGCTCCGCCTCTGCAGCAAAGGCAGCCTCCAGCACAGGCAGGTCGGCCTCGGAAGAATAGTACACCCCGGTGCGGTAGCGCGTGCCGCAATCCTCGCCCTGACGGTTCAGCGACAGCGGGTCTATAATCATAAAGAACAGCCGGCAGAGAGTCGCCAGAGAAACGGCGTCGGGATTATACTCCACGCGCACCGTCTCGGCAAAGCCGGTATCATCTTTATAGACCTGTTCGTATGTTGGATTGGCAAAACGGCCGTTGGCATAGCCGGGCGTGGTGGAAGTCACGCCTGTGACTCCTTTGAAAAAGTGCTCCACGCCCCAGAAGCACCCGCCTGCGAAATATATCTCTTTACACTCCATAAGCACAAATGTAGCGAATAAAATGATTATCTTTGGTGTCGGTAAAAACGAAGATGGCAAGCAGCATCACAATCAGCGTCCAAGGGCTTTCGATAGGCTATCCCGGAAAGCACTCCGTGAAAACAGTGACGGAGGGCATCTCCGACACCCTGCAAAGCGGGGAGCTGACCTGTCTGCTGGGAGAAAACGGCGCCGGCAAGTCCACGCTGCTGCGCACCCTGGCTGGCTTCCAGCCGCCGGTGAAAGGCGAGATTGCCATACTTGGCAAACCGCTCAAATCTTACACCAACAAAGACCTTGCGCGGGTTATAAGCGTGGTGCTCACAGAGCGCACCGTGCTGCAGAATATGACTGTGGAAGAGCTGGTGGGTTTGGGCCGCACCCCTTACACCGGATTCTGGGGCACTCTGTCAGAAACCGACATCAAAAAGGTGGACGAGGCGCTGGAGATGGTGGGCATCTCCGCGCTGAAGCAGCGTCAGATTCAGACCCTCTCCGACGGCGAGCGTCAAAAGGTGATGATAGCCAAGGCCCTGGCTCAGGAAACCCCGATTATCTTCCTGGACGAACCCACCGCCTTTCTGGACTACCCCAGCAAAGTGGAAATACTGAAGCTGCTCCACCGCCTCTCGCGAGAGCAGGACAAGACCATCTTCATTTCTACCCACGACCTGGAGCTGGCACTGCAGATTGCCGACCGGCTATGGCTGATGGGCAAAGGCCGCGGCGTTGTCACTGGCCCTCCCCAGCAGCTCATAAAAGACGGTACGCTGGAAAGTTACCTCTGCCTCCCGGGCATTAGTACTGTCACGAAGACAAACTAAGTCTTACCACTAGAAATAAAAAAGGCTACCGGAGAATTCCAGTAGCCTTTCTTATCGTAAGATACACCGTTTATCCCAGCATACTCAGCAGGATGCCGGCTGCCACAGCGCTGCCGATTACGCCGGCCACGTTGGGACCCATAGCGTGCATCAGCAGATAGTTCTTGGGGTTGGCCTTGAGACCTTCGGTCTGGGACACACGGGCTGCCATAGGCACTGCAGAAACGCCTGCAGAACCAATAAGGGGATTGATCTTCTCTTTTGAGAAAAGATTCATCAACTTGGCCAGCAGCACGCCGCCGCCGGTACCGATGCCGAAAGCCACGATGCCCACGGCCAGGATGCCGAGGGTGCGCCACTGCAGGAAAGTGTCTGCCGTGGCGGTGGCACCAACGGTCACGCCCAGGAAGATAACCACAATGTTGTTGAGCTCGTTCTGCACGGTCTTGCTAAGGCGCTCAACAACACCGCTCTCGCGGAACAGGTTGCCCAGCATAAGGCAGCCGATAAGCGGAGCAGCACTAGGGAGCAGCAGCGCAATGATGATAGTGACCACGATGGGGAAGAGGATCTTCTCCCTCTTGGAGACGTTGCGCAGCTGCTTCATCTGGATCTCACGCTCTTTCTTGGTGGTGAGGGCGCGCATAATGGGCGGCTGAATGATGGGCACCAGAGCCATATAGCTGTAGGCAGCCACGGCAATGGGACCCAGCAGGTGCGGAGCCAGCTTGCTTGTCAGGAATATGGCCGTAGGGCCGTCTGCACCGCCAATGATACCGATGGAAGCAGCCTCGGCAGAGGTGAAGCCCATCAGGTGAGCCACGATAAAGGTGGCAAAGATACCCAGCTGTGCGGCAGCGCCCAGCATCAGGCTCTTGGGATTGGCAATCAGCGGACCGAAGTCGGTCATAGCGCCCACGCCCAGGAAAATAAGGCACGGATACACGCCCAATTTGACACCTATGTAAAGGATGTCCAGCAGGCCTCCGTCGGCCAGAATGTGCCTGTAGCTGTGGTAGAACGGACTGTCGGGATTCAGGAACTCGTCGTTCCAGAGCTCCGTGTGGAACAGATTGGCGCCGGGGAAGTTGGTGAGCAGCATACCGAATGCGATGGGCAGAAGCAGCAGCGGCTCATACTTCTTGACGATGGCCAGATAGAGCAGGAAGCAGGAGATGACCAGCATCACCAGAGTCTTCCACCCGCCGGGAGTGGCAAACATCTGGGCAAAGCCGGTGTCGCCAGCAAACTTGCTCATAGTCTCGCCAAAGTCAAACTGCTGAGCCAGCAGCGGCATCGCCGCAAACATCGCGACAAAGCACACCAATACCCTCAGGATTCTTTTTGAAGCAGAATTCTTCATCGATTCAGCGTTATGCAATCTCTACCAGAGGGTCGCCGCTCTGTACAGACTGGCCGTTGGACACGAGGATCTTGGTCACGGTGCCGGCATTGTCGGCCTGGATGGCGTTCTCCATCTTCATAGCCTCGAGGGTGAGCAGCAGGTCGCCTGCCTTCACAGCCTGGCCTTCGGTAACGGCGATGCTTACAACAACGCCGGGCAGGGGAGATTCCACCACCTTGCCCGCTCCGGTGGGAGCCTTGGGTGCAGCGGCAGCGGCAGCGGGAGCTGCAGCGGCGGCTGCCTTGGGAGCTGCTGCTACGGGCTTGGGAGCAGCCTCGTCTTGCAGAAGCTCTGCAGCGTAGGATTTACCATTCACGGTAACCTGAAGCAGTTCGCCGTTCTGCTCAACGGTTGTCTGGTATTCGTTTCCGTTTATCTTGAAATTAAATTTCTTCATTGTTTTGGATTCTAAGAATTAATTAAAATGGTGCCACGTCGAGTGGTCATTGTGCACGATGGTGATCACACCGCTCTCGTTGTCGTGAGCCTCCTCGCTGAAGAGATAGAGGGCGGCGGCTATTGCAGCCGCTGTCTCCTCGTCATCTTCGTGCAGGGGAGCGTTGGGATTCTCTGCCACAGCGGCGTGAGCCTTCTTTGCAGGTGCGGCAGCCGCAGCCGGGTTCTTTTTCAGAGCCAGGAGGGTGAAAACCTGCAGCACAAGCACCAGCAGAAGCAGTATCACGAACACTATGCCGATGCCGATGCCGGTCATTGACCAGACATCGCTCCAGTTAGTAGCTAATAACATAGTCATAACCGCAATCGTTTTTACAGAGGGATGTTGCCGTGTTTCTTGGCGGGCAGGCCAAGGTTCTTGTCACGCAGCTGATGCAGCGCGCGGATCACGCGGAAACGGGTGTTGCGAGGCTCAATGACATCGTCGATATAGCCGTAGCTGGCAGCCTTGTAGGGGTTGCAGAAGAGATCGTCATACTCTTTCTTCTTAGCCTCCTTGATGGCAGCGGCCTCTTCGGGGGTTGCGGCAGCCTTGATTTCCTTGGAGTAAAGCACTGCAACTGCACCGTCGGCGCCCATAACTGCAATGTTGGCGGTGGGCCAGGCATAGTTCATATCGCCACGCAGCTGCTTGCAGCTCATCACGATGTGGCTGCCGCCGTAGCTCTTGCGCAGGGTAACGGTCACTTTGGGAACGGTGGCCTCACCAAAGGCATAGAGCAGCTTCGCGCCGTGCAGAATCACGCCGCCAAACTCCTGCTGGGTGCCGGGAAGGAAGCCGGGCACGTCCACCAGAGTCACGATGGGGATGTTGAAAGCGTCGCAGAAGCGCACGAAACGGGCACCCTTGCGGCTGGAGTTGATGTCCAGCACACCGGCCAGCATCTTGGGCTGGTTGGCCACGATACCTACGCTCATTCCGCCCATATGTGCGAAGCCCACGATAATGTTGCGGGCATAATCCTTATGAATCTCGAAGAACTTGCCGTCATCCACAATGGCATTGATGACCTCATACATATCGTACGGCTCGTTGGGGCTGTCGGGGATGATCTCGTTCAGACGGTCGTCCTTGCGGTCGATAGGGTCAGAAGTGGGCACTACCGGCGGCTCCTCGCGGTTGTTCTGGGGGATATAGCTGATGAGCTCCTTGATGGTGGCAACAACCTCTTCTTCGGTGTCGCAGGCAAAGTGAGCCACACCGCTCTTGCTGGCGTGCACGCTGGCGCCGCCGAGCTGCTCCTGGGTCACCTTCTCGCCAAGCACCTGCTCCACTACTGCGGGGCCGGTGAGGAACATATAGCTGGCATTCTTGCGCATAATGGTGAAGTCGGTGAGGGCGGGGGAGTAAACCGCGCCGCCTGCGCAAGGGCCAAGGATGGCAGAAATCTGAGGCACAACGCCGCTGGAGAGGATGTTGCGCTCGAAAATCTCTGCATAACCGGCAAGGGCGTTGACACCCTCCTGGATACGTGCTCCGCCGGAGTCGTTGAGGCCGATCACGGGAGCGCCGACCTTCATAGCCTGGTCCATAACCTTGCAGATCTTCTGTGCCAGGGTCTCTGACAGCGAACCTGCATTCACGGTGAAGTCCTGTGCAAAAATGTAAACGAGGCGGCCGCCGATGGTGCCGTAACCTGTCACGACGCCGTCGCCCAGGAACTGCTTCTTCTCCATTCCGAAGTTGGTGCAGCGATGCAGCATAAACATATCGAATTCTTCGAAGCTGCCCTCGTCAAGCAACATAGCGATGCGTTCGCGTGCGGTATATTTGCCCTTTTCGTGCTGGGCGTCAATCCTCGCCTGGCCTCCGCCGATGCGCGCCTTCTCGCGATTTTCGATAAGCGCTTTAACTTTTTCGAGTTGTTGACTCATTATGATGATGATTTATTTGTTGAACTATTTCTCTTTGGGGTTCTCACAAATCTCGGTGAGGACGCCGCAAGTGCTCTTGGGATGCAGGAAAGCGATGTTCAGGCCCTCTGCGCCCTTGCGGGGAGCTGCATCGATAAGGCGTACGCCCTTGCTCTCGGCGTCTGCCAGGCAGGCAGCCACGTCTTTGGTCTTGAAAGCGATGTGATGCATACCGCCGCGGCCGCCGTTCTTCTCTATGAACTTGGCGATGGTGCTCTCTTCGCTGGTGGGTTCCAGAAGCTCCAGCTTAACTTCGCCAATCTTGAAGAAAGCAGTCTTAACCTTCTGGTCCTCTACAACCTCGATGTTGTAGCATTTAAGACCCAATACGTTCTCGTAAAACGGAATAGCCTCTTCCAGAGAAGGGCAGGCTATGCCGATGTGTTCAATCTGTGACAATTCCATAGCTGATTTTTAATTTATAAATTGATTTTTTGAAAAATTTTAACCAAAAACGCCCAAAGTTACAAAATTTATGACACAATACCTATAAAAAAAGAGCGCCGGTTCAACAACTTATGAACCGGCGCCCGTTTGGATAGTATTTGTTTGGTTAAGTGAATCTACTGCTGCATATTGTGATATACGTTCTGCACGTCATCGTCCTCTTCTATCTTCTCCAGAAGCTTCTCTACAGCTGCCTGATCGTCGGGCGAAAGCTGCTTGAGGTCGGTGTTGGGGAAGCGGTCGAACTTGGCGGACATAATCTCGTAGCCGTTGCTCTCGAGATACTGCTGAATCTTGTTCATAGCGGTGAACTCGCCGTATATCATAATCACCTTGGGATCGTCTTCATCTTCGCCGGTACCGTCGCGGAAAACCTCTTCTGCACCGTAGTCGATAAGGTCCAGCTCCAGCATCTCAAGATCGATGTCGTCGCGGTCCTTCACGGTGAAGACGCTCTTGCTGTCAAACATAAACACCACGCTGCCGCTGGTGCCCAGGTTGCCGCCGAACTTGTTGAAGTAGCTGCGGATGTTGGCCACGGTGCGGTTGGTGTTGTCGGTGGCGGTTTCCACCAGGATGGCGATGCCGTGAGGGCCGTATCCTTCGTAAAGAACCTCCTTGTAATCGCCCTGGTCCTTGTCGGTGGCACGCTTGATGGCGCGCTCGACATTCTCCTTGGGCATATTCTCGCTGCGGGCCTCCTGCAGCAGCGCACGCAGACGGGGGTTGCCGGTGACATCGGCGCCGCCCTGCTTCACTGCGATGGTGATTTCCTTACCGATTTTGGTAAAGGTCTTGGCCATATGGCCCCAGCGCTTGAACTTGCGCTCTTTGCGGAATTCAAATGCTCTTCCCATAGATACTAGTTTTCTGCGTTTTCGAGACGGGAGATATACTTGTCAACCTCCATAGCTTCTACTGTGGTAGGATATTTCACCTTGATGTCATTGTAGAAACCCAGGGCTTCGTCTTTGCGGCCCAGAAGCTCGGCTGCGAGGCCGGCCTTGAGCAGGTAAGCTGCGGTGAACACGCTGCTGTTGGTCTTGATGGCAGACTTGTAAGATGCAAGAGCATTCTCCATCTGATCCAGACCGGCATAAGCGTCTCCCAGGCAGCTGAGTGCGCGTGCCTTGAGGATAGGATCCTTGCCATTGTATTTCTTCAGGTACTCTACAGCCTCTGCATAGTTTTTGAGCTGCAGCTGGCAGATGCCGGCGTCAAAATAAACGCCCTGACCTGCCTTCTTGCCGTACTGGCTGATAACGTCGGCAAAACCAAGCACGTTGCCGTCGCCGTTAAGAGCCTGCTCGTACTGCTCCATCTGGAAATAACGCTCTGCGCCTGCTGCGGCGGCCCTTGCCTCTTGCTGTGCGGGTTTGAGCACCCAGCGGTTGAGCGCCAGAAGTGCGCATACAGCGATGAGGATGATGAGCAGGATGGTGCTGAGCAGATTGCCGTTCTTCTTCAAAAACAACTCAAGTCCCGAAACAGCTTCGCCCACGGCCTGCTGATTCTCGGGTTTGTTGTTGACTTTCTTTGTTGCCATTATGTTTAGATTTTAAAATTTGCGGATTTTAAAGCGTGCAAAATTATAATAAAAATGCGAAACCACAATAATTATTTGTACTTTTGAGGCGCTATGTACCTGAAGAAAATCAACATACAGAATTTCAAGAATATTGCCCGCTCAAGCATAGAGTTTTCCCCGGCGCTGAACTGCATAAGCGGCGACAACGGCGAGGGCAAGACCAACCTGCTGGATGCAATATTCTATCTCTCAATGACCAAGAGCTACTTCAGGCAAAGCGAGCAGTACACCCGCACCATAGGGGAGAAGACAATGGTGCTGAGCGGCGAATACATTGCCGGCGACGGCACCGAGTCCCTGGTGGCGGTGATGCTGGACGGCGAAGAGAAGCAGGTGCGCCTGAACAAGAAAAACTACACCAAATTCTCCGACCATATAGGGCAATACCCCATAGTGATGATTTCCCCCTCCGACACCTCGCTTATAAACGAGAGTGCCGAGGCCCGGCGGCGGTTTATGAATATGATGCTCTCCCAGACCGACCGGGAGTATATGCGCGCCCTGCAGAGCTACAACAAGCTGCTGCTCTACCGCAACCGGCTGTTCAAAGAAGACAATGTAAACGCCGACCTGCTGGACACCATCACCATAAAAATGGCCCCTTTTGCCACTTATATATATGAAAAGCGCAAGGCTTTGTGCGAAGGGCTGCAAGAGCTGGCGGCGGAGTATTACCGGCGCCTGTCAGACGGCAAGGAGGCCATCTCGCTGGGCTATCAGTCAGACCTGCAGAAGGCGACTCTTGAAGAGCTGATGGCCCGCAACCTGGAGCGCGACCGCATCTTGAAATTCACCGGCTCCGGCCCTCAGCGGGACGATATCATCTTCAAGATGAACGACTGTCCCATAAAGAGCTGCGGCAGCCAGGGCCAGCAGAAAACCTTTGTTCTGGCGGTAAAGCTGGCGCAGTTTGTGATGATGCGCCGCCACTACGGCTTTGCCCCCATACTGCTGCTGGACGATGTGTTTGACAAGCTGGACAGCGGCAGGGTGGAGTTCTTGCTTAAGACCGTTGCCAGCGAAGACTTTGGCCAGATATTCGTGACCGACTGCAACAAGGTCCGCCTGAAAAGCATAGTGGCCGGGATGGATGTTGACTCCCGGATGTTTACCGTGAAAAATGGCGTCTTTGCCGCCGACAACTAGCCTATGGATCGCAAGAAATCAGCCACTATAGGAGAAGTCCTGGAGCGCTACCTGGCCGACAGCCCATTGGCCGACGGGCTGCGCTTTTCCCGCGTATGCCAGGCCTGGAACGATGTCGTGGGGCCTTCCGTGGCATCTATGAGCTCCGGCCAGAAATTCTCTGCCGGTGTGTTCACCGTGCGCCTGGGCAGCAGCGTGCTGCGTATGCAGCTCCAGATGAGTGTAGAGGACATCCGCGCCCGTATGAACAAGATCCTGGGCGACGGAACCGTGCAGAAAATCAATCTCAGATAATGCTTCACAAAATCATTATAGACGCCGCGGTGCCCTACATCAAGGGCGTTTTTGAGCCGTATTTCAAAGAGGTGGAATATGTCCCCGGCGCAGCCATCGATGCCCAAATGGCCGGGGATGCCGACGCCCTGGTGATCCGCACCCGCACCAAATGCAACGCCGCCCTGCTGGAAGGGTCGGCCGTGAAAGTGATTGCCACCGCCACGATTGGCCTGGACCACATAGACACGGAGTGGTGCAAAGCGCACGGCATCGCCGCCTTCAATGCCCCCGGCTGCAATGCCGACGGCGTGATGGAATATGTCTTCGCGGCGCTTAATGTATTTGGAAAGAAAATGCCCCTGGAAGGCGCCACGCTGGGCGTGATTGGGGTGGGGCAGGTTGGCCATAGGGTGGCCGATATGGGCCGAAAACGCGGCTTCAAGGTCCTGGAAAATGACCCTCCGCTGCAGGCGGCCGGCACCTCCAGGCAACTGGTGGACCTGGACACCCTGCTTCGCGAGAGCGATATTGTGACCATCCACATCCCGCTTTGGGCAGAAAACCGAGACTTCGCCTCCACCGCCTTCTTTGAAAAGATGAAGCCCGGCGCCATATTCATCAACGCCTCCCGCGGCGGCATTGTGGACGAAGCAGCCCTGCTGGCGCACCGCGACAAACTTTCCGCCCTGGCCATCGACGTATGGAAGGGTGAACCCATTATCAATCCGGCGCTGCTGGCCGCCGCCGACATCGCAACCCCGCACATTGCCGGCTACACGATTGTGGGCAAGATAAACGGCACTGTCGCCTCCGTGCGCAACGTGGCCCGTACACTGGGCATAGAAGAGCTGGAAAACTTCTCGATACAACATAGTTACAAACCTTATAACATAGAAGGTTATGACATCCTGGCCGACGATGTAGCACTGCGCGCCGACCCCTCTGCCTTCGAGAGCCTTCGCAACCACTACAATCTGCGCGGATAATCGTGATATGAAAAGAATACTGTCATTATTGCCGTTACTTGCCATACTGTTTGCCTGTAACAATAATCTTGGTGTGATATCCGTTACCGGTATTTCCATCTCGCCGGAGCAACAGACTCTTATCGAGGGAGAAGAACTTACCTTGAAAGTGACTGTCTTTCCTTCTGAAGCAACCGACAAAACCATTTCATGGTCCAGTTCCAATACTACAGTCGCCACTGTCAGCAACGGTAAGGTAAAGGCTGTGTCTGCCGGTCAGTCCATCATAAAAGCAGTGTCGAACGACGGCGGTTTCCAGGCTGTGTGCAACATTGTTGTAGAATCTGAATGCCCTGCCCTGGTTATAGACCCGGGGCAGAACCTCAATCCTGTTCTAGACGAAACAGGTGACACAGTCACGGTGACATTTAATGCAACCGAATCCTGGACGGTTTCTTTGCTAGGGTCCAACTCAATCGACTGGGTCAAGGTGGAGCCGTCAAGCGGCTATGCGGGGGCACATACTGTGACATTTGCCGTATCTGAAAATACATCAGTTGATGACCGGACCGCCAGTTTCCGTATTCAATCAGGTAAATATAACGAAACAGTAGTAATAAATCAGAAGCAGAAAGACGATATTACTCTCACAGCATCGAGTTTCGAACTCAGCCCCGAACGCTCTATGATAGAGATAGAGGTCAAGTCAAATATTGAATATGAATTTCAGATTGATGCCGATTGGATTCACTATATAGACACAAAAACATATGAATCACGGACGTTGATATTTGAGGTCAATGCAAATGAAAGTTGGAATAGGAGGGAGGGAACAATCACCTTTACCGGAGGAGGGCTTTCTGAGGCGGTGAAGGTTTATCAAGACGGGGAAACTCCTTCGATTGTACTGTCGATGGACGAATATGTTTTAGCCTATTCAGGTGGTGATTTCAGTGTGATTGTCAGAAGCAATGTCGATGTGGCTGTAGAGATGCCGACCGATGCGGTCTGGCTGCATAAGAGTCAAGGTGAATCACAGTCATCAAACACATATTGGTTTGAGGCTGACCCGAACCCGGAATATGAAGAGCGCGTGACAAGAATCCTTTTTACAAATAGGGATAACGGCGTTATCGAGGTCCTTACGGTTATTCAAGAGCAGAAAGATGGCATCATTCTCACTGAGCCCAATCTGACCGTGCCGGAAAAAGGGGGCGTGTTTGAGATTGAGGTTAATGCAAATGTCGATTATGAATATCAGATAGAAGGTGACTGGATTCAGCCGGTACCGGGAACCAGGGGATTGGTTACTTCTACGATCTCTTTTGTTGCCGAAGCGCTTCCCGAGGATGCCTTTGTCCGAGAAGCCAGAATCGTTTTCACATATTCTGATGATTATGTCAATCTCTCTGAAACACAGATAATAAGGCAAACAGAAGAGTCTCCGGTTATCACCTTTAATGACCTGATGGCAAAGGGATATTGTGTGAGCAATTACGACCGTAACGATGACGGGGAATTATCCGAAAAGGAGGCGGCTGCCGTTACTGAGTTGAAGACACTATTTATGCAGCCAATTACATCTTTCGATGAGCTAAGGTACTTTACAGGAATAACAAAAATTCCGGACCAATGTTTCAATTGGTGTACGGATCTTAAGTCTGTTACATTACCTGCCGGATTGAAAGAAATCGGTTACGGGGCGTTTGCGATGTCAGGTATTGAGGGAGAGCTTTGTCTCCCAGAAGGGTTGGTGTCGATTGGTGCATCAGCCTTTAGTCATTGTTCCGGGTTGAAAGGCTCATTGATAATTCCGGAAGGCGTAACCTTCATCGGAGATTGGGCATTTAATTCTTGCAGTGGCTTTTCCGGAGATTTGGTATTACCCAGTTCTATTCAACAGATAGATGAGTATGCTTTCAGTGAGTGTGAGAATATCTCAAGAATCATTGTTCGGTCAACTTCTGTTCCAACGATGGACCACAGCGCTCTTTATGGCACAGGGTCTGGACTTATTTATGTTCCAAATGGCCGTGCGTCTGATTTTCAGGAAGCGGAAGGCTGGCATAGTTATAAAATCAGGATAACTGAAGAAGGACACCGGCCGTATGAATTTTATTATACATCCAGCGATTATTCAAGGGACGGGGAAGTGGTCTGCCTGCAGAGAGCGACTAAAGGGAAGGGCATAAACATTGTCTTTATAGGAGATGGTTTTGTAGATAAGGATATGGCTCCTGGTGGCAGATATGAGACTCTTATGCGTGGATGGATGGAGCAGTTCTTTGTTTATGAGCCCTACACTACATTTAGGGATTGGTTCACGGTATATGCGGTAAAGGTGGTAAGTCCTAGAGATATCTTTATCTCTGAGGGGTCAAACAGGCGTCTGACAAGAGATCTGACTCAGGAAGATGAGTTTGCTTATCCTTGGACCAAGTTCAAAATATTGAAAGATGTTTGTGATGAGTATGCGGAGCGGACTCAAGATGCAAGTGACAGACAACCAAACCGAATAGCCTTGTTCTTTAATGTTGATAACAAATTGGATGGGATGAATCACTGCTCTTTTGATGTTTCGGGGTATTGCCTTTCCTGCATCCTTCAGCCCGTTGAAGAGCCCGGGGGCGTCCTGAATCACGAATTAGGCGGACACGGTTTTGGCCACCTTGGGGACGAATATACTGGCTCTGTATTCGGGATATTGTCAAATTCCAGGGAATGGGTCGAATTTTATGAAAGCCGGGGCATTTATCAGAATCTAGACTGGCGGAGCGACCCGTCCACTGTGCATTGGTCACATTTTCTAAATGATCCCAGATATGCAAATGAAGGCCTAGGTGTCTATGAAGGAGCCGGTGCCTATCCTGAGGGTTCCGGATTGTTCAGGCCGTCTTGGAACAGCACTATGCGTGATGCTGATGCACCGTTTAATGCGCCTTGCCGGGAGCTGATATACAAGCAGATAATGAAATGGGGCATAGGCGAAGACTGGGAATATGACTATGAAGAGTTTGTCGCTGCCGATGAGGCTGGCCGCCGGCAGGCTGCTGAATACTATGCGGCAAATCCACCATCCTAGGCTACAAGGCGTATGACGCCACTTCGGTGTTTTTGTCTAGATGATTTTTTGATTATCTTCGCAGGTTGATTATACCCTTCACCGCGATGATTACCAATAAGGCCATAGAGGCTTTCAGGCAGATAGAGACTCCGTTCTATTATTACGATATGGCGCTGCTGCAGCAGACGCTTCAGGAGTGCAGCAAGCAGGCCGGTCTCTACGGCTTCCAGGTGCACTATGCCATAAAGGCCAACGATGACCCGCGCATATTGGCGCAGGTGCGTGACTACGGCTTTGGCGTGGACTGCGTAAGCGGCGGCGAAGTAAAACTGGCCCTTGATGCCGGCTTTGCCCCCAAGAAGATAGTCTTTGCCGGCGTAGGCAAAACCGACCGCGAAATCAACCTCGCGCTGGATGCCGGCATCGGCTGTTTCAACGTGGAGTCCATCCCCGAGCTGGAGGTTATCGATACCCTGGCCCGCGCCAAGGGCGTGCAGGCCCCCGTCTGCATCCGTGTGAATCCCGACATAGACGCCCATACCCACCGATACATCACCACCGGCCTTGAAGAGAACAAGTTCGGCATCAGCGCCTGGGCCTTTGACGAACTGGTGGCCGCCTTGCGCGCTGCGACCAACATCGACTTCAAGGGCCTGCATCTGCACATAGGCTCGCAAATCACAATTATGGAGCCGTTCAAACTGCAGTGCAAGCGGGCGCTGGAAATAGTGGCCAAGTTCCGCGAGGCTGGCTTCGAAGTCACCGACCTGAATCTGGGAGGCGGCCTGGGCGTGGACTACGACTACCCGTCGCTGAATCCAGTGGCACCGTTCGAGGCCTGGTTCGGCACCGTGGCAGAAAACCTGCCCGTGGGTCCCGGCCAGACGGTGCACTTTGAACCCGGCCGTGCCCTTGTGGCCCAGTGCGGCTACCTTATTTCCCGCGCGGTGTTTGTCAAGAAGGGCAAAGAACGCAAGTTCGTGATACTTGACGCCGGTATGAACGACCTAATAAGGCCGGCCCTCTATGGCGCAAGGCACTATGTAGAGAACCTTACGTCCCGCGGCGGAAAGCTCCGCTACGACGTCGTGGGGCCCATCTGCGAGAGCTCCGACACCTGGGGCGAAGGGCTGCTGCTGCCCGCCACCAGCCGCGGCGACTTGTTTGCCATTTCCACCGCCGGCGCCTACGGCCAGGTTATGAGTATGCGCTACAACCAGCGCCCCTTTGCCAAGGCATATTATTCTGATGAAATATTGAAATAAGATATGTTTGAGAATTTAACAGACAGATTAGAGAGATCGTTTAAACTGATAAAAGGCCAGGGCCGCATCACCGAAGTCAACATCTCGGAGACCCTGAAAGAGGTGCGCCGCGCCCTGCTGGACGCCGACGTCAGCTACAAAACCGCAAAAACATTCTGCGACACAGTAAAGCAGAAAGCCATAGGCCAGAACATCCTGATTGCCGTAAAGCCCGAGCAGATGATGGTCAAGATCGTCCACGACGAGTTTGCCGAACTTATGGGCAGCGAGCATTCCGAGATAAATGTCAAGGGCAACCCCGGCACTGTGCTGGTGGCCGGCCTCAACGGTTCCGGTAAAACCACCTTCACCGGCAAGCTGGCCCTCTGGCTCAAGAGCAAGAAGGGAATGAAAGTGCTGGTGGCCGCGTGCGACACTTTCCGCCCCGCCGCCATTGAACAGCTAAAAACCCTCTGCGGCCAGGTCCAGGTGGATTGCTACAGCGAAGACGGCGTCAAAGACCCCATCCAGATTGCCCAGAACGCCATTTCCAAGGCCCGCCGCGAAGGCTACAGCGTGGTGGTTATAGATACCGCCGGCCGACTGGCAGTGGACGAAGAGCTGATGAACGAAATCTCTGCCCTGCACCAGGCCGTGAAACCCACCGAGACACTGTTCGTGGTGGATGCGATGACCGGTCAGGATGCCGTGGAGACCGCCAAGGCCTTCAATGACCGCCTGAACTTTGACGGCGTGGTCCTCACCAAGATGGACGGCGACACCCGCGGCGGTGCAGCCCTCTCTATCAAGGCGGTGGTGGACAAACCCATCAAATTCATCTCCAACGGAGAGAAGATGGAGGCGCTGGACATATTCTACCCCAAGCGCATCGCCGACCGAATCTTGGGTATGGGCGACGTCGTTTCACTGGTAGAAAAGGCCCAGGAGCAGTACGACGAAGAGGAGGCCCGCAAGCTGCATAAGAAACTGGCCAAGAACCAGTTCACCCTCTGGGACTTCTACGGCCAGATACAGCAGATAAAGAAGATGGGCAATATCAAGGACCTGGCGTCTATGCTGCCCGGCGTGGGCAAGGCCCTCAAAGATGTGGACATAGACAACGACAGCTTCAAGAGCATAGAGGCTATGATTCTCTCTATGACGCCCTACGAGCGCGAGAATCCCGACCAGATCAACGGCAGCCGCCGCAAGCGCATAGCAGCGGGCAGCGGCGTCACCGTGGTGGATGTCAACCGCCTGCTGAAGCAGTTCGAAGGTACCCGCCGCGTTATGAAAAACTTTGCCGGAGGCAGCAACATCGCCGGCAGTATGATGAGAAAACGCAGATAAACTATGATTTTACTAGACGGAAAAGCCACTGCCGCCGCCATCAAGGCACAGATTGCGGCAGAAGTTGAACAGATGGTCGCATCCGGGCGCAAGCGTCCTCACCTTACCGCCATTCTGGTGGGCGAAGACGGCGCCAGCAAGACCTACGTGGCCAATAAAGAGAAGGCCTGCGCCGCTGCCGGATTCACATCTGAGGTGGTGAGAATGCCCGCTGACACCACAGAAGAGCGCCTTCTGCAAGAGGTTGCCCGCCTTAATGCCGACCCCGACGTGGACGGCTTCATAGTGCAGCTGCCGCTCCCGGGACATATCAACGAGAGCCGCGTGATAGAGGCCATTGACCCCCGCAAGGATGTGGACGGCTTCCATCCCGAAAACGTGGGCCGGATGGTGCTTGGGCTGGATAGCTTTGTTTCTGCAACTCCCTATGGCATAGTGGCTTTGCTGGATCATTACGGTATAGAGACCAAGGGTAAGCATTGCGTGGTGCTGGGCCGCAGCAATATAGTGGGCCGCCCCATTGCCAATTTGCTTAGCCAGAAGGCGCAGCCGGGCGACTGCACGGTGACTATCTGCCACAGCCGCACCAAAGATATAGCCAGCTATACTCGCGAGGCCGACATCATAATTGCCGCGCTGGGCGTGCCCGAATTCCTGAAGGGCGATATGGTGAAGGATGGCGTTGTGGTTGTGGACGTGGGCATTACCCGCGTGGCCGACAGTTCCGAGAAGGGGTATCACCTGGTGGGTGACGTCGCTTTCGATGAAGTCGCTCCCAAGTCCTCTTACATCACTCCCGTTCCCGGCGGCGTGGGTCCTATGACCATCGTTTCTCTCCTGAAAAACACTCTCAAGGCCGCGTCCAAGCTACTGAGCTATTAATCGTAGACTTCTATGGGGCAGTAATGACCGCCTCGCTCGTTCTCGGGCGGGAGAGTCATATAATCACCGAACATCTTCTCCAGATACCTGTCCGGATGTGCGGGCCCGGAGAACATCTTCCCTTCGAACTCAATATCCTTGCACGGGAAAATATCGCTGATACACCTTGGTGCGGGGAAGTGGGTATAATAGCGGCTCATAACATCGCTTTTAATGATAGCCGCGTGCAGACGGGCTATGCTGGTCATAAGCCATACGAACGGCCACAGGATATATGCCGCCGTCTTTACCAGAACCCGCCGCAGAGCAGATTTATACGCCACCTTGCCGTAGTTATGCATTTCGCGTGAAACCCGGCGATAGAAAAAGCAGATAAACTTCTTGACCCTCATAGAGGGGACCCGCTCTACCAAAATTACATCCAGAAAGAGCCCCCGGTATTTCTGGCATCGCGATTCGGGCTGGTCAAAGAGCGAGTGCAGGTCGCGGATGCGGGGCGACATCTCAAAATGATTGGGGTCGGTGGTCCAGTCCTGATAGGCCAGATCGGGCGGGAGAGAGGCCAACGCCGCGGCCTTGAACCGCTTGTAATCCTTTTTCAGGATGCAGATATCCATATCGTCGTCCCAGGGGATAAAGCCTTTGTGACGTACGGCTCCGAGAAGGGTGCCGGCATCCAGCCAGTAATCTATGCCCTCGCGGCGGCATATCTTGTCCACCTCCTCCAAGATGTGAAGCATCCTGAGCTGCGCCTTGCGCAGGGTAGAGCCTTCGGGGTTATACTGATTCATTGCCATTGGTGTTCAATAGTCCCATTCCCCAGTGATATACAGTGTCTATCGTGGGGGCCTTAATTGAATACTTGTCGTTCAGGAGCTTGATGTAGTGCAGTCCGCATGGGAAATCTTCTGTGAAATATCTGCTCTGAAAGTCGGGAATCCAAGTGCCGGCGGCGGTCTGCTTCATAGGCGAGAGAATATCCCTGAAGGCGGCAATGCTCTGCAACTTGCGTGTCAAAGAGGACGCATCCCTCGACTGATAATAGTCCAGCAGGGTGGGGATATGCTCCCTTGAAACATTCAACTTATCCAGCAGCAGAGACAGCTCGCTATCCATTGCTATGATAATTTGCGAAGCCTCTAGTGTCCATTCCCGGTAGAAGTAAACGTTATGATCCCACGCGCCTTTGCTGCCGGGGCCGAACATAGAGTAAAGCCTTCCGGTGTGGAGTATGGGGTTGCTGTTGCTGATGGCTGCCTCCAGATAGCTGTCCAGAAGGGTTGTGGGCGTATCCCACAGGCGCTCGAACACAAGCCTGAGACCCTCCGGGTCATTGATATTCACGGTTGCCAGTGCCAGTCGCTTTTTGTATCCCAGAAGAAGTGCCGAATGTCCATATTGCTCTGTACGGGCAATGAAAGGCACCCTCTGGAAACCGAACAGCGGCTGGCCTGGCAAAATCTCCATAGCTTCAAAGAAAAAGCCGGAACTGGATACGATGGAGCCCACGGGCGTGTTGCCCACAAATGGCTTGATCTTTTCCAGTGTCGGCCTTATAGCAAAGCCCGGCAGGCACAGCAGCACCAGGTCTGAGCCGGGGATTACCTCTTGGGCAGAAGAACTGACCCTATCAAGACGGCCGTGGTATTGCTTGCCGTCAGGATCGGTGGCAACAACCTCACTGGCCCAGAGGTCCGGTTTGCGGGAGAGCAGGCTCACGCTCACACCTTCGCGCGAAGAGAGAACCGCCGCGCAAACGTGCCCCAGGGAACCGCTGCCGCAAATGCAAACCTTCATAATTACAGGCTCTTGAGCTTTTCAATCAAAAGTGAATTGTCGGCAGTGCTTCGCACCGACAGCCTTATGTATTCACCGCCGGCCATAGCCTTCTTTTCAGAACAATCCTTGATCCAGATATTATCCTTAAGCAGCTGGATGGCAAGCGAATGCGAAGCAAAGCGGCCCTTGAGGCGGCAAAGCAGATAATTGGCCTCGCTGGGGAATACTTCCAGCCAGGGTATCTGCTTGAGCTCTTTATAAAAACGTTCCCGCTCTGACCGCAGCCGCTCGCAGCCTGCCTCATAGTCGCTTTGATAATTATACATTATA
>JAFRRR010000122.1 GCA_017428035.1 Bacteroidales bacterium
GAGATCGGTTGCAGCAATATACTCTTCCATAGATCCTTTGAAAATCATAACCTTCTGCTCAGGGTCGATGGTTGTGGTCGGAGTCTCATTGTTGGGACATACTGCTGAACGGATAGTGATTTTCATCATAATGTCAGGGTTTGCCTTGGATACAAGAGTAACACTCGAGTTGCAATCTGCGCTAGTTGTAAGGATACCTTTGTCGGTAACAGTAATAGGAGATTCTTCTGCCGGTACATACTCTACCATAGACTTCAGTGCACCCTCAGGCTCAACAGTGAAGAAGTCCTTGAGGTCAACACTTTCGCCAACAGGGACAAAAAGGTTGGGCGCCTTAGCGAGGACAGGCTTGATGGCCTCGATGGCAGGAGAAATAACTTCCTTGGGAATCTGAACGGACTTGTCGCCGATGGTGATGATTACGAACTCATCGGTCTCGGTGATGGTAGGTTCGGGACCGGTCTTTTCGCCGCAGTCTTTCCAGGAGTCTGTGGGACCGAAACGATACCACCACTTGTTGTTTTCAAACTGGAACTCGGGAACCTTGACAGTTGCAGGAACGGCCTTGCCGCTTTCATCCTTTACAACCTTTCCGTTTACGGTCCAAACCAGTTCGCCGCCTTCTTCCTTCACACCAATGGTAGGAGTCTGGCCGTCTTCGCCGTCAACGCCATCTCTGATAACAGCCTGAGTGTTGTTGGTAAACTTGATGACATAGCCTTCGGCAGTTTCGGTAACCTCCTTTACATAGACGTTGTTCTTGAGAGCGTCAACGGTGTTGGAGATACCTTGAACTGTGGTGTTGAGTCCCTCAAGGCCGGCAACTTTCTGCTCAAGGGTGTCAAGCCTTTTGTATACATCGGCAATATCCAAGCAGGATGTTGCCATCAGCACGATACCAAGCAGATATAAAAACGCTTTTTTCATAATAAAGTAATTAGTTGTGAGTATAATGTTATAGTTAATCGATTGACGGGTTTGTTGTGAACCTTTGGTAACTACAAATATAAATAAACAAAAAATGAATTACAACAAATTTATTTGATGTTTATTTAACGAAACCGACCGAAACAAAAGTCAGTGCATCAGGGAGAATCATAGGCCAATACTCCCAGTTGTGATTGCCGTCGCGCACGCGCAGTTCGTTGCGGATCCCGCGCGCGTTCATCTTGAAATGCATCTCGGTGCTGAGGGGCAGGAGCCAGTCGTCGTCACCTATATCAAAGGTCCAGCGCACGGTGCGCAGCTGGGCCACGGTGCTCTCGTCGGCATTGTCCACAAAGTCCAGCGCGGAGTTTTCGTGCACCGAACGGCACACCACGGCCATCTGGTCGTCGGGGTCAAGGCCGCCCACCTCGCCTTTCTCGTCCAGCCAGGGACTCATCGCATAGCAGCTTGAGAACATACCCGGATGGTGCTGGCAATATACGGTGCTGCCGCCTCCGCCCATAGAGAGGCCCATAATGGCACGGTGGCCCTTGTTGCCTATGCAGCGGTATTTGGTCTCTACGGTGGGCATCAGCTCTTGGAAAAAGAAGTCCTCGTAGTTGCGGCCGGGAGTGTTGAAATAGCCGTTGAGCACTTTGCGGGGGTTGGGATGGCCGGCGTTGGGCATAATAATCACCATCTCGGCAATCTGGCCGCAGGCAATCAGGCGGTCTGCAATAGCCCCGGCGCGTCCGTGCGAAGCCCAGCCCTCGTAGGTGTCGCTGAGGCCGTGCAGCAGATACACCACGGGATACTGCTTGCCTCCGTCGTCCCAGCCGTCGGGCAGATAAACATTGCAGAGCACGTCCGTGCCAAGGATTTTACTGGGGATGGTGTCGGTGACAACCCGGCCGGCGAAAGCGCTGAAACTTAGCGCCAGGCACGCGATAAACAGGGATATTCTTTTCATAAAGCGATAATTTTCAGTAAAGATATAGATTAATTCGTAACTTCGTAGCTATGAAAAAGAATATCCTTACAATCCTTGCCGCAGCCGCTCTGGTGCTGGCAGCCTGCGCTCCCAAACAAACTCTTACAACATCGGGTTTGAACCCGGCCGACTTTGAAGATACCCGCGACGGCATTCCCGTGGCGCTGTATACCCTCACAAACGCCTCCGGAATGGAGGTCTGCATCACCAATTTCGGCGGACGCATAGTCTCCATCGCCGTTCCCGACCGCGAAGGCAAAATGCGCGACGTGGTGCTGGGCTTTGACAAGATTGCCGATTATTATCCGGAGAACAACAACTCCAATTTCGGAGCGTTGATTGGCCGTTACGGCAACCGTATTAATCAGGGTCGCATCACCATAGACGGCACCACCTATCAGCTGCCGCAGAACAACTACGGCCACTGCCTGCACGGCGGCCCCGACGGCTGGCACTACAAGACCCTCCAGGTAGAAGAGGCCGACAGCAAGCATCTGAAGCTGCGCGTGGACTCGCCCGACGGCGATGCCGGCTTCCCCGGTGAGGTGACCGCCTTTGTGACATACACCATCACCAACGACAATGCCCTGGAGCTGGAATACGAGGCAACCTGCGACGCCCCCACAGTGATTAATCTGACCAACCATTCTTATTTCAATCTCTCCGGCGATCCGGCAGGCCACGCCGTCACAGAAGATGAGCTGATGATTTCGGCTTCCGGATTCACCCCGGTTGATTCCACCTTTATGACCACCGGCGAAATTGCTCCCGTAGAGGGCACTCCGTTCGATTTTCGCGAGGCCAAGCTTATCGGCGCCGATATCGAGGCCGACAACGAGCAGCTGCGCAACGGTCACGGCTATGACCACAACTGGGTGCTGGACACCGAGTGTGACGACACACGCGTGGCTGCGGAGCTCTACTGCCCCGACACCGGCATCGATATGAAGGTTTATACCTGCGAGCCCGGCCTGCAGGTATACGTGGGCAATTTCCTGGACGGCAGCGTCACCGGCAAGAAGGGTGTCGCCTACGGTTTCCGCCACGCCATCTGTATGGAGACCCAGCACTATCCCGACTCGCCCAACAAGCCTCAGTGGCCCAGCGTGGTGCTCCGCCCCGGCGAGACTTACCGCAGCGAGTGCATATATATGTTCTCGGTTAAATAGGAATTATCTGGTCCAACTCTCCAGAGAGGCGCTCTTTACGCGGAACCAGTTGTTGGGGCCGTCTTCCATAACTCTGTATTCCTGATGGTTGCTCCAGGATGCCGGGCGGTCTTTTATAGCCATATCTTCCCCGGTGTCGTTTTCCAGATAGGGGGATATTAACTGGTGCCAGACCCTTATGCGGGCTGTGGCGGGCAGAATGCCGGTGTATGGGTTGGTGTTGTTGGAAAGCTCCTGAAGATATCGGGTATATCTCTCCCTGAAGTCGGTGACTTCCAGTATTTTGCTGATAAGAACACACTCTTCCAGCCCCCAATGGTAGGGGTCGTGGCGTCCGGAGTCACTTTGAACACCGCAATAGTGCGATGTGCCCAAGGTGTTGTCGTAGTCATAGGGGAGCATATAGAGTTTGTAGTTTTCCGGGTCCCGGCTATTGAAATAAAGATAGAAATTGTTCATATCGTTCCAATAGTCGTCCCAATGCCCCAGCGCCACGTTGGCGGCGTACATCTTGAGCAACAGGTCCACGTCGCAGTGGCTTTGAATCCAGTTATAGAAGTCAGATCCTTTAAGTGTGTTGAGGTTTTTTATGAAACCCTTAAGCTGAGCTGCCGCCTTCTGGAACTCGGCGCTGCTGTCCTCTTTCAGCTCGTAGGCATAGGTGTTCGGGGAGTTGTCGTCTAAATGGAATCGCCAGTCTTCCCTGTCTTTCAGATTGGCGCCCCATCCGCATTTCCAAAGGTAGCCGTCAGGACTGCCGAATTCCGGGCGCCGCTTGGCATATTGGCGGTCTATGGATTCGCTCATCAGATATACTCCGAAGTAGGCGGGATTCCCGTCTCCCACTTTGATAAAAAGGCGGCACCAGGAGGTTTTAGGGGAGGTCCACACACCGTATTTTTCCAACATATCAAAGCAGAAATGCTCACGGATATAGGTGGGGTCTTCCTTTGCATACTTGAGATTGATGCGTCTTATTCCGGCTATCTGACCGTCTTCGCTGAATTTTCTGAAATGGAGGCCGAAATGTACGTGGTGCCACTTGGGGTTATCGGGGTTGTGCTTCTGGCCGTTCTTGCCTTCCGGGCGCCTGCGGGAGGTCTGGCCGCGAAGCCTAAGGCCGGCATCCCGGGCAGTCGAGGTCCGTTCCCCTTTCTGCAGGGTTACGGCATCGCAACGGAAATAATCGTGGTTGTGCGGCTCTTTGTCATATGCCGCCAGAAGATTGTTCCACTCCTGCTCGCTTATGGCGATTGTCAGGGCGGGAAGCGCCTCGTCGTCGAAGATATAGTTTACGCCGTCGGCATAGCTCTTGCCGCTGTCATCAACGTCAATGCGATCCTTGCCGCAGGAGGAGGCAAGGATCGCAATGGCGATGAATATGAAGAGTCTTTTACTCAATTACAATCATTGTCCAATACTTGAGCGACGGCACAGTGACGTCAATCTTCATACCAGAAGATTTCCAGTTTGCAATTTTGGGCACGCCGCCGTCCACATCGGGTGAGGCTATCCACACTTTGGCGGGCTCCCGGGAAGAGCGGACAGATATGTCGAAATCTTCGTAGAGGGGCGGAACTGCCTGATTGTGGCTGTCGTCGCGCCAATCCAGATGTGTCGCACCGGCAAAGTTAAGTAAATGTATCACAATCTTCTCTCCTACGCGGAAAGCCACATAGTTCACGCTTCCTTTAACCGGACCCCAATCGGCAAGTTTTATCTTGTCGCTGGAGAGGTTGGGGGTGTAGCGTTCGCCTCCGTCGCGCAGCAGGTTCTCGTAGCCGACCAGAAAGTCATAGTAGTGAACCAGTGCTTCAGAGAGTTCGGAAGACATCTTCATTGCGTCGTTGGGGAAATACTCGTTGCAGAGCATATGCTCTCCCAACTCCAGGTGCGAGCCGCCCAGGGCGAACATTACGGCGTCGGCCAGCAGTACCGCGGGAGTGTTGAAGGTACCCGACTGCTTGTAGTTCATATAGGCAGCCAGCACCGTGTTCTTGCCCGGGGCGAACGACTGGTTTTCCTTCATTATCTTGTCTATCTCGTCGAAACCGACGGTCCAGACCTCGTTATAGAGGAAATCAGAAGGTGCGGCGGCAATCCTGGACTGTCCGTAGCGGCTCACAGCGTTGAAAGCCAGTTTCTTGTCGCTGCGGCTGCTCTTCATCTTCTGCAGGAACTTGCCGTATCCTTCGGCCATATTCACGCTGCTTCCGTCAGCATTGTAGCGGTTGCCGCGGTTGCCGAGCTGGTCTATATGGAAACCGTCAAAGTCATATACGGCGTAAACGTCGTCTACCTGCTTCGCAAAGTAGTTGAGCCAGCCGTCGTTGCCCGGATCTACCAGATAGATGTTGCTGCGGAAGGGGGCAGAGAGGGGGTGGTAGTCGCGGTTGCGGCGGGATGCATCCTTGTAGATATACCACGAGGGGCTCACGCCATCATCTTCTGCCCATTCCAGCACCCCGTAGCAAAGGTCGTAGAACATAGAGGCGATGTTGTATTTGTGGGCCTCTTCTATGTATCCTTGAACCACCTCTTTTTCGCATAGGTCACCGATGATGCTGGGCCATTCTGTATCGGGGTTTTCCACGGTGCCGGCCAGTGGGTGGTGATGGTCGTACATCCAGTCGTAATACTGGATGCCGTTGATGTGATAGCGGTTGAGGTTGGCTATGACAGAGGCCCGCTTGGACGGCACCACCCCTCCGAATTTGGAGAGGAAACCATAGCGCGGGAAGCGGGTCCAGTCGCTGGAGACATCCACCGCCACGCTGCCCACAGTGCGGAGTACTCCCTCGGCATTCTTGCCGATGAGTTCTACGAAATATCCCTGGAAGTCATCAGAAGGAGGAGTCCAGGTCCAGGAGGCGCTGTCTTCCAGCAAATCTTCCCGGATCACCTGACCGAGATGCCAGTAGCGGACACCAAGCCCACTCTGGCTGCGGTCGCCGGTGAATACAACTGTGCTGCCGGGAGCGTACACCGCCTTGTCGGTGGTGACGGCCACGTTGCGCAGAATCTGATTCTTTGGCAGCTGGTCTTCGAAGCCGTCCACCGGTTCGGGTTCCGGCTGCGGTTTGGTGCACTGGCACAGCACGAGGCCGGCCAGTGCCAATATAGCCGCAACTTTGAAGAATAGTTTCATTACTGTTTCTTGATGATTACAGTCTCGCTCTTCTGGTCAAGCGTGATGGTGTAGTAACCAGCGGTTTGTTCGGTGATAATCCACTTCTGGTCAAGCTCTTTGATGCCTGTTGCGGCAACTGCGTCGCTGGCCTTGTCAATGAATATCATAGGTTCCGCTTCGCCTGTAGGAACCTTGTCGGTGGTTTTTGCCAGATACCAGGCGCCGTACCAGTCAGTAGAGCGGTCGCAGGTGAATTTGAGCTCTCCTGCCTTGAGCATACCTTCCCACTTCTGGGTCCATTGGTCAACTTTGGTCATAGGTACTGCATTGGCGATGTCCCAGCCGGCTTCGGTCGCGCTGCCGATGATCCACATCTCCTGATAGGGCTCGTAAGCAACGTGGTATACCTTTTCCTTGCCTTCGCGGGCATAGAGATACATATGGAACATCTTGTCAGCACTCACACTCCACTCTGCGTTGGAGGTCTGGGAAACAGCTGTTGCAGACATTTCCTGGCCGGCAGTTGCTGCAAAGTAAGAATCGCCGCTTCCGTCTGCGTTTACATTGTAGTGGAAGTTGCCGGCATTTTTAAAGTAGTGACCGCCAAGGAAAGCATAGCCGCTGCGGAACATTTCAGCAGGCTCGCTGAAAGCGGTACCGACCATATACATTGAGAAGTATTTGGGGCCGCCGGTCTTGGTGATGGTGATGGTGAGCTTCTCTATGTTGAGGACAATCTTGTAGTTGCCCTGCTCTGCGATGATGAACTTGTTGTCGGGGGTATCCACGTGGGGGAGGGACTCGTCATCTACGCGTTCGCCGGTCTCAGGGTCATTCCAGAGGTGGTCACGATAATAGAGAGTGCCCTCTTCGTCGCCTTTGTTGTAGCTGGGTACCCAGCCGTCTCTTGTAACCATAAACTTGAGCTCGCCGGAGAACAGTTCGCCGCTCCAGGTAAAGCCGCCGTCCTCGCCGTCTATCGGGCTCATTTCGGGAGCATTTGCCAGATCCCAGCCCACGGAGGTGGCGCTGCCGATCATATACAGTACAGAAGGCTTGGGCTCGAAGCCGGTGAGGGTGATGGTAACCTTGTTGGAGATGACATCATCTACCTCGGTGCTCTTGATGGTAGCATATATGCACACGTCAAACTGAGCGGTCTGGCCGTTTTCAAGGCCGAACTCCTCTTTGGCAATCTTGTTAAGCTCTATGGCTGTCAGGGTCAGGCTGGTGACTCCGGTGCCCAGATCTACCTCATAGCCGTTCTCGAAGTTACCGCCCTGACGGTCAATCAACACGGCATATTCTATGCGGGCGCCGGTACCCATATTGGTTGTGGCGTTCCAGCTGAGGGTAAGTGCGTCATCGTTCTGGTGGTCCTTGTCCATCACCGGAGTGGTGGTGGAGGCAGCCAGGGTGATGGGTGTGTTTTCTTTCCCACTGGGGGTGGGGTCGTCTTTGCCGCCATCGTTGGGTTTATTACAGCCGGCAATGGTCAGCAGCACTGCTGCTGCGATTAAGAAGAATTTTTTCATATCTATGGATGTTTATTTGTATGCTTCGTTTTGAGTGAACAGAGGATTGGCGTCTATCTCGACTTGTGGAACCGGATAGAGCAGGCGGCCGATGGAGGCATTTTTCTTGCCGATGGAGTGTAGGAAATTCACCGCGTACTGACCGCCGTCTATGCGGATCATATCAAACCAGCGGTGGCCTTCGAAGGCAAGTTCCATACGGCGCTCGTGGATGATGATCTTTTTCATTTCGGCCTTGTCGGTGGTGGTGACGGGTTTCAATCCAGCGCGGGCGCGAACAATGTTCAGCGGAATCCGGGCCTCTTCTGTCCGGCCAAGTTCGTTAAGGGCTTCTGCCTTCATAAGCAGAACGTCTGCAAAGCGGTATACCACCGTGTTTGCCGGACAGTTGTCAACCTTGTCGGCAATGGAAGTGGGGATGCACCATTTGCGCACATTATAGCCTGTTGTGGACCACTCGGGGTCATATTCCTTGCCGTCAAAGTCGGGGCATCCTTCGTAGAAGATAGTGTAGTCCTTGCGCAAGTCGCCCTCTTCGTATGCGTCTACAAATTCCTGGGTAACGTGCTGCCATCCATAGCCGCCTCCGCCCACCATATTGGAGTTGCGGGGAGCCATGAAGCAGTTCAGCCACTGCGACTGGTTGTCGTTGTCGCTGAGCCAGTTGGTGCAGGCGGCCGGATCTCCTGTGTATTGAATCTCGAAAAGTGATTCGGGTCCGTTCTGGTTGAGTTTTCCCGTGTCGGGGTTATACCAGTTGTCGGCATAGGCCATTTTGCTAAGGTCGTATCCCTGGGCCTCGATGTCTTCGCAAAGAGAGACCACTTCTCCGTAGTTGGTGCCCAGGGTCAGGAATATCTTGGCAAGCTGGCACTCGGCCGCCTCTTTGCAGGCTCGGCCGAGGTCGGTGTTGCCATATTGCTTTTTGTAGGGCAGACGGGCAATGGCGTCGCGGGTGTCGGCGATAATAGTGTCGTATACCTGCTCTTTGGGAGTGCGGGCTATGTTCAGGTCGTCGCTTGCAAAGAGCGGTTTGGTGCGCAGGGGAATGTCGCCAAAGAAGCGCACCATAATGAAATAGTAGTGTGCGCGAAGGAAATGGCATTCGCCTATAAGACGGTCCCTGAGTGCATTATCCATTTTGGTCTCCGGCAGTATGCTGAGCGCCAGATTGGCCCTGAGGATGCCCGGATTGGCCCGCCAGACGTCCGTGGCGGCGGCGTTGGACGGGTCGGCGGTGAAATTGGCCAGCTGCACGGTTTCAATGCCGTCGGTGCCGCCGCCGGCACCCACGTTACTCTCGCCGGCCACCACATCGGTGCTCCAGATGCGCATATTGTATAGCTTGGGCCATTGCAGGGGCTGGTAGGCTGCATTCACCAGGGAAACAGCGTCGTTTTCCGACAGTGTAGAACTGGTTCCGATGGAGTCATATGGAGTCTTGTCCAAAAACTTGTCGCAAGAAGCCAGCGCCAGGGCCGCTATAGCAAGAATCAATATATATTTTTTCATAATTATCAGAATTTAAGGTCGATACCAAGGCTCAAGGTGCGTGTCACGGGGTATGTGCCCCAGTCGATGGAAGAAACTCCCACCTCGGGGTCAAACCCGGTGTAAGAGGTCAGGGTAAAGAGATTGGTTCCCTCGAGATAAACCCTGAAAGCGTTGATGCCCAAAGCGCGGACAGCCTTCTGCGGCAGGGACCAGCCCAGGGTGAGGTTCTTGAGACGCAGGTAACTACCGTCCTCTATGTAGCGGGTACTGGGGCGGGTGTTGTTGTTGGGGTCGCCGTAGATTGCACGGGGCATACTGTTGGAGGTGCCTTCGCCTTTCCAGCGGTCTTCAACCATTGCGTACTGATTGCAGACAGTGCTCATACTGGTCATATCCACCTTGGTTACATTGAAGATCTTGTTGCCGTATACGCTCTGGAAGAATACCGACAAGTCAAAACTCTTATATCGGAGGGTGTTGTTCAAAGAGGCGATGAACTTGGGCTGGGAGTAACCGATAATTACGCGGTCATCGTCGTTGATGGAGCCGTTGCCCACACCGCCGTCTGTGTCGGCAAAGCGGATATCGCCCGGCTCCGCGCCCGGCTGGCTGGCCCAGTTGTCCACGTCGTCCTGCGTCTGGAACAGGCCGCGGGTCTCCCATCCGATAAAGGCGCCGATGGGCTGTCCGACCATATTGGTGCAGAAGTACTGACCAAAGCCCGAGTCGTTATAGTAGAGGGCTTCGGCGGTATCCAGCGAAAGGATTTTATTCTTGTTGAATGTGATGTTGAAGTCGGTACCCCAATATAAGTCTTCGCGCACGATATTGTCGCTGGACAGGACTACTTCCACACCCATATTACGAATCTTTCCCTCGTTGGTGTAGGGGACGTCCTGGTCGTCATAGCCGGTGCTGATGGGCACGGTCATCTTGACCAGCATACCGTTGGTGTTCTTGAGGTATGCATCCACGTTCAGGCGCAGTCGCGACTTGAAGAATGCCGCGTCGAAACCGATATTGTACTGCTCCATCTCCTCCCAGTGGATGTCGGGATTGGAAAGTTTGTAGGCCACCAGCGAGTTGACCACATTGCCGTTGAAGGAGTACTGGCCGGTATTGTAGACAGAAGCGAAACTATAGTCACCGATTTCCTGGTTACCTGTAACGCCGTAGCCGGCACGCAGCTTCAGATAGGTAAGGGTGTTGTTCTTGGGGAACCACTCCTCTTCGCTGATTCTCCAAGCCCCGGCGAATGACGGGAACAGACCCCAGCGGTATCCGGGTCCAAACTTGGAAGACCCGTCGTAGCGCACCGTGGCGGTGAGCATATAACGATTGTCGTAGCTCCAGTTGGCTCGTCCCATAAACGAGGCGATGGCCCAGTCGCTGCGTGTACCATTGAGACTTTCAATCTCGGTGCCGTTGTTGAACTGGCTGGCACTGTCGGACAGGAAACCTTTTTTCTGGCCGTTCATATACCAGTTGTCGCCCCATTGCAGCGAACTGCCCGCCATAGCGTTGATGGTGTGCTTGCCAAAGGTGGCGTCGTAGGTGAAATAATTATCGGCCAGATAACTCATATAACGGCTGGTCTGTGCCCAGCGCTCGGTCTTGGCCTGGGGGTTGGGGGCCCAGGGATACTGGGGACGGAAACTCTCGCTGATAACAAATGTAGCCCCCACGCTCTCGGTAGATTTGAACTTGAGGCCGGGAATCGGGAGCGAAATCTCCATAGTCTCGCTCAGCAAGAAGTTGTAGCCCTGGGTGCGGTTCTTGTTGATGGTGGCCGTACCTACCTGGTTCTTCTTATCACCCCACCAGAGGGCGTTGCCGGTAGGACCGTTGTAGGTAACACCATCCTCTTTGAATATTGGCAGGGCCGGGATACTCTTGAGCAGGTCGCTCATGGAATAGTCGCCGTTTGTCTTATTGTCAAAGCTGCCGGTCAGGTTGGTAGAGAATTTTATCCAAGGCTTGACCTGGTTTTCCAGATTGGCCTGGAAGGTGGCTTTTTTGAAACCGACACTCTTTACTATACCGTCGTGGTCGGTGTAGCTGCCGGAGATATAATAGCGGTTTTTGTCGTTGCCGCCGGAGTAGGAGAGGCCATATTTCTGGAGGTATGCGGGAGATATCATCTCGGCGATCCAGTCGGTGCCTTTGCCCAGAGAGGCGGGTTCTGCCCAGGCCGGGTTGGGAGTGTTGCCGGAGGCCACCATCATCTCGTTGTTGAGGGCGGCGAAGCCAGCTGCATCCAGCAGTTTGGGGATGCTGGTCGCCATTGCCACACCCTGGTTGGTGGTCAGGGTCAGGACACCGTCTTCGCTGGCGCCCTTCTTGGTGGTGACAATCACGACACCGTTGGCGCCGCGGGCACCGTAGATGGCGGTGGCGGAGGCATCCTTGAGCACGTCAATGGTCTCGATGTCGTTGGTGTTAAGGGCATTGAGACCCATATTCACCATAGGCACACCGTCTATCACCAGCAGCGGGTCGGAGTTGTTCACAGTGCCCAGACCGCGGATTTTGATGGAGACGTTGCTCTGCGGGTTACCGCTGTCCACAATGTAGACGCCGGCCATACGGCCCTGAAGCAGCTGGCCCACGTTTGAAGAAGAGCGGTCGGAGAGCACTGTGCTGCTCACGCTGGATACGGCTCCGGTCAAGTCGCTCTTGCGCACCGTGCCGTAGCCGATAACCACCGTCTCTTCCAGCATCTCGGCATCTTCTTTAAGGATGACTTCCACATAGTCGCGGCCGTTTACCGCAACTTCGGCATCCTTGTATCCGATGCAGGTCACCTTTAGCAGATCGGCCTTGACGCCAAGGCTGAATTTGCCGTCGATGTCGGTGACAGTTCCATTGTTGACATTGCCCACAGGGAGGACATAAGCGCCAACCACAGGCTGTCCCGACTCGTCGTTGACCACGCCCTTGAGAGTCTGGGCGTGGATGGCCCCCGCTGAAAGCAACAACAGCGCGGGAATCAGGATCAAAAGTTTCTTGGTCATTATAAGGATAGTCTGATGAGCCGCATCTTACTGATGGCGGCACTGTTTGTTTCGATATTCATATTGTGGTTCTCATCTTCGAAGGTCAGGCGGAAGTTGTGATGCCCCGCTTCCAGATGGACGATTCTAGGATGGGAATATTTCCAGACGTTAAAGGCATCTTCCCCGCATTGGGGCAATACCAGCACCCCAAGGCGCCAGCTCCCGTCCCAAAGGGTGCGAATGGCGCATTTGTTTTGGGTATTGATGGGCCCGTTGGCATTGGCATAAAGGAAGTCTATGGAATAATCGCCCTCCTCAGGCACATCCACGGGAATGGAGAAATTGAGGTTTTCGGTGAGCGATAGGGGAAGATAACCCTTTCCGTCGAATTGCGTGTAGGGGGCTGTGGCTGTAACGGCAAGTCCTTCCAGCGGCACCAGCATCAGGTTGCCGTTGACATAGTTGACGGGCTCTGATGCAAACGATTCATAGCCGTTTGCGCCCAGTGCCACTACCTGGTATTCACCGTAGCGTTCCATTTCGAAGAAGGTATCGCGAGTTTCGCTGCAAGGTTTTCCGTCACAGATAATCCGGTATGCGCGCGCCCCTTCGCAAGCCTCCCAATTGAGGGTGGCATCGCTGCGGATGCACACCGGGGTGTCTGGAGAGTAGGCATTAGCGCAGAGATTGATCTGGCTGGAGCGCAAGCGGCCGTCCAAGACAATGCGGACGCTGTGTACTCCTTCCAGATTGCTCTCCAGTTCGGGGGCGCACTGCTCTCCGTCCAGATAAAAGGCCGCAATGCTGCTGCCGTAACCTTCCAATGTAATATCGAGCAGGGCGTTGCGGTAGGGGAATGCACTCAGGCGACGGGTGCCCGCCATGGCTTTGGGCACGAAAGGGGCAAAGCGCAGCCGGTCGGTCTCATAGTTTATTCCGAACAGTACCGAGTACACTATGCTGAGGTTGCCGGAAAGGCTCCAGAGCATATTGGATGAGTTGATTTCGGTTCCCTGCCACTTGCCGTCATAGATAACCATATTCTCTTTGTTGGTCAGATACAGGCCTGCGTTGCGCCAGATGGCGGCGATGGAATGCAGCACCCCCTTTTCATTGCCCGCTGCGGCGCAGGCTTTCATCCAGAATGCTTGCACGAATGGCCACATTGCGTCGTTGTGATAGGGTGGTATGCCGGCGATATTGGGGAAGAAGCAGGACGTGCCGAAGTCCTGATTGGCCATACGGGAGCATATTCTGTCGGCCTGGCTGTTGCTGGCAATGCCCCAGAGTATGGCCAGGGCTTCGCCGAGAGTCTCGCTGCGGGGCGAAACCGACAAAAATTGCCGGCCATAGAGATATTGTCCGTAATACCCCTGTTCCTCCAGCCAGAGATGGCGGTTGATGCCGTCCCTTAAACTGTCGGCAAGACTGTCGTAGCGCCCGGCATCGGTACCGCCCAGGGTGCGTTCCATCTCTGCCAGGATTCTCAGTGCACGGTAGTGTACGCAGCAGGTACCCAGATTTTCGCTGTTGTAAATGTCGGAGGGGTCCATCCAGAGGGGATACTCCTGCTCACGCCAGTCCAGATAGCTGGATTCTCCCTTGACCAGGCCGGTGGCCGGATCATAGTCGGTCAGAATATCGTCTTCTATGGAGCGTTTGATCACGGGATATATCATCTGAAGCCAGTCCTGCCGGCCGCTGACCTTGTAAAGCTCCCAGGCCGCTACGGCCCAGATAATGCGGTCAGTGGAAACGGGCCAGCTGCCGCCGGTACCGGTGTCCTGGATTATGCGGCCGTGGTCGTTGATCTTCACGGCAAGACTTTTCATTGCAGCCTCGGTCTGGATATGGGACATCGCCAGCAGGGTGGAGTAGCTCACATCGCGGGTCCATACCCCGGCCCAGCTGCGGCCCGTCCTGAGTGTGGAGTCGGCCTCAACGGCGTTCTCACTTTCTTCCAGGCAGAGATTGTAGATTGCTTCTTCGTAAGTTGTGGGCGCAGAGTAGCTGGCAAAGCGGCTCAAATCGCGGCTCAGGTGCCACTGACCGTCGGCCTTGTCGGCATCGGGGTAGTCGCTCACCAGGGTTTCGGCATCGGGAGCCCAGGCCTTCCAATGGCCGCCTTTTGTCTGTACTACACCGTCTTTGCGCAGCGAGAAGGCCCCGGTTTTATAGATGGTTCCCTGGCTGCAGGCGCCCAGAAGCAGGCACAGTGCCAGCATTGCAGCCGAAAAAAGTTTATTCATATCAGTTATCAGTCGAGTTTTATTTCTCCGATCCGGGCTACCTCCGCCTCGAAGGTGCCTGGATCAGTCGCTGCGGCATTGCGCAGCTTGGAGCGGTAGTTATAAATTGTTGAGAGGGATGTCCTTAAAAAATGGGACATCTTCACATTATCGCTCACACCCAGCCGTATTAGGGCCAGAATCCTGAGTTCGGTGTTCATCAGCCGGCCCGGCTTTGGTTCGAGCCTCTGTCCGGCCTTGAGCAGACGGTTTACATCCTGAACAAAAGTGGGGAACAGATGCAGGAAAGTTTCGTCAAAGTTCTGGTAGAAACTGCGCAGTTCCTTTTCGCTGTCGTAGGTCGCTTCCAGGCTGGCCGCCAGTCTGTCGGCCCCCTGTTTGCGGCATTCTACCAGCACTTTGCGCCTAAAGGCCTCCAACCGGTCTATACTGGCGCCGGCCTGCTCCATATACTGATATAGGTATTCCTCCTTCAGGAATCCCGTTTCCTGCAGTTTCTTCGAAATATCCGTCAGTTGAGAGTTGACCTCGGTCAGCTGGGCGTTGCTGCGCCGAAGTGCGTTGCGCTGGCGAAGCACGATGGCCGCCAGTGCAGCCAGCAGCCCCAGCAGGATCAGCAGCGAAAACAGAAGCAGCTGCTGGGCGCGGGCCCGGCGGCGGATTTCCTTGTCGTAGGCGGCGCTTATGGTTGACATAAAGGGCGCGAACTCAAAGGTTCGCAGCATCATATTGCTCGACTGCATATCGTCCATAGCGCAGGCTATGTACCGGTATGCCCGGGTCATATCCCCGTCTTCATAGAGCATAAAGGCCAGCTCCTGCAGCGAGCGGTATTCCCTGACGGGTGTGCGCTTGTCGGCGATTGCGCTGGAGGCGTAGTGCCATTTGGCTTTCTGCCTGTTGTCCAGGCCTTTATAGGCTACAGCCAGACAGTAGTCCAGAATGGCTTTTTCGCTGTTTCGGGTCAAGGGGTCATTATAGCGGCTTGTCAGTAGCAGGATAGCGTCATAATAGCGGCCTTCCTCATTCATCTTCTCTGCACTCGCATAGAGGCAGCCCAGGTCGTTTGCCGGAAGGCTTTGAATCAGGGAATCCCTGTACTGCTCTTTCAGCGAAGAATATGTGACGGCCCTGTCGCCAATCACGGCCGTTGCGGCCATGGCGGAGTACAGCGTATGCAAGGCGTGATAATAGCCCGCATCCCTACTCTTGACCTCGGCGATGAGACTTTCGGCTTCGCTGTAGAGACCGGCGTTGATATAGGTCACCGCAAGGTCCAGCCGAGACTGGTCTGCGCGGGCGGCACTGCCGCAGTCGGCTGCCAGTGAGAGCTTTTGCCTGGCATAATACAGCGCCGAATCCAGATTGTACTTTGCATACTCTTGATAGAGGGCATCGTATATGCCGTATCGGCCCTCCTGGCTTATACCGGGCAGGGAAGAGCGGATGGCGTTTATCCGCTCTTCCTTATTCCGGTTATACATCTCCTTGCCGGCAAGCACAGTATCGAGCTGCTGCAGCAGAGATTCCACGCTCTGGGCAGAAGCTGCGCAGGCAATCACCATGGCTGTGAATATGGCAAGGATGCGTCTCATGAATTCAGGC
Organism: Bacteroidales bacterium; assembly: GCA_017428035.1. Taxonomy (GTDB): domain Bacteria; phylum Bacteroidota; class Bacteroidia; order Bacteroidales; family UBA932; genus Equibacterium. The sequence goes on from JAFRRR010000122.1 coordinate 16,097, forward strand.
TCTTACCGGCTGAAGTTGCACTTCATTGTGTCAAGATCCACTGTCACGGTATAGTTGCCGCTTTCGGTGAGTTTATAGGCGACTTTGTCGGAGTCATCGTAGCCGATCACAAGGCTCTCCCCGTCCTCGGCAATCATCAGGCAGGGCCACCATACGCCGGATTTCTTCTGCAGGGGGAAGCGGAACTCTTCGCCGGCTTTCAGATTGCAGCTGATGGTGTATTTGCTGCCGTCTTTGGCGAATGCTGCCATATCGTCCAGGCTCCACCCGGTATCGGTGGCGCCGCCAAGGATGTACAGACCTTCTACAAGGCTCACTGCGACCTTCATGGTGTAGATATTGGCTTCTACTATATAGGTGCCGTCGGCCTCTACCTTGAACTGCTCGTCGGGCTGGTCATAGTTCTCGCGGTAGGTCATAGTCCAATAGTCGGCCGCGCTTGCATCGCGGTTGTAAGACGGTGCAGTCTGCCTTGGTGAGGAACTTGAAGGTGCCGGATGCGGTCAGGTTGCCGCCCCAAATATATTTGTCGACATTTTCCGGCTTGAGCTGGCTGGCCTCGGTCATTGCCGTGCTCCAACCGTAGGGAGTAGCATCGCCGCACATAAACAGAGTCGCATATTCGGAGGGTTCCACGGCGCCCAAAAATTCGATAGTATAGCTGAGGTCTTTGGCGTTGATTCTGATGCGGTAGTTGCCGGGTTCGTCCACGTTATAAACGACCTTGTCGCCGTCGCTGTTGCCCCTGACGAGGGTGCCGGAAGTGCCGCCGTCGGCAGGAATCATCAGGCCGGGCCACCAGTCTCTCTGGCAAGGGAAGCGGAATTCACCGCTGTCGGAAAGATATCCTTCCCAGGTGTAAATGTCGCCGTCTTTGGTAAAAGCTTCGGCCGCATCCAGACTCCAGCCGGTCTTGGTCGCATTGCCGATTATGATGAGTTCCTGGATTACGAGCTCCTGAGTCTGCTCTTCCAGAAGTTCTGCGGTCATCTTGATGTCATTGGTATTGGTGGCGTCGATGGTAATTAAGTATTGGCCCTCTGTGCCAACCTTGAATTTATAGTCAGCGCCGTCTTCCAGACGGATTACGGGGTTAAAAGTGAAGGGGTCATCGCCGGAGGCATTTACCAGGCCGGGCCACCAGTCTTTCTGGAGCAGGAACTTGAACTCCGCGTTGGCATAGAGGTGGCCTTCCCAGGTGAATATATTGCCGCTACGCTCCATTGCCACGGTGTTGTCCAGACTCCAGCCGTAAGGGGTAGCCTCGCCGATCGGGTAGAGATTCTCGATGGGATATTGCGCCTTGCCTACAGCTGCCGTTACAGTGTTGGAGAATACCGCTTCGACATCTTTGTTGTCCTTTGCCGTAACGCGAAGGCGGGCCATAAGGGTGAAGCCCTCGTCCAGCGAAGCGCCGATTTCGCCGGCCAGTGCGGCGATTTCTGCGTGGCTGAATGCCTTGCTGGTGCCGGTGCATTCATAGGCGGTGCCGGCGGCGAAGTCATTGTCGCCCTGACGGGTTACCTGAAAGTTGTAAACGGGAGTCAGACCCTCGCTTGCAACATCGTTCCAATTGAATGTCAGCGCAGTGTCGTCGCTGTCTGAGTCGATTACCGCAGAAGTGGGTGTCACCGAAAGGGTGGGTGCGGTAAGGGTTTTGACCTCTGGAGTCACAGGCTTGTCGTTGCAGGCAACAGCAACTATCAGAGCCAGGCTTGCTAAAGCAAATAATTTGAATAATTTCTTCATATCAGATTAAATAATTATTGGTTTGTCGTCGGTTAACGAAGATATTTATTTTTTATGCTTGTATCAATTATAAAAAGTAAAAATGTAGGCGGTTAGGCGACAATTGTCTGATAATCAGTGGCCTTTTAAAATTATTTTGTAAAGCCTCACTGGGCGTCTACATTCAGTCGCACAAGGTTTTCGCGGCGAATCCACGCGCCACGCATTCTCTGACCGTTGAGGGTGATTTCCCGTGGCCGGGACTTGGCCGGGACCTCAATGATGATATTGCCCCTGGGGCCTTCGGCATAGCCGCCGTGCTTGGTCCAGGCACCGGCGCAAATCGTGATGTTGCCTGCGTCACACAGGCAGGACAGGGACCTGTCTGCATAAATATCCTTCTGATAATCAAGGGACTCCCCATCATCTTCGTAAAGGGTGTATTCGGCCATGCGGCCTTCTTCGGGGAATACCCTGAAGACTATGTCAGCTCTGGGCTTCTGGCCGATATACTGCTGGACTTCGGTTGTGGGAATCATGCTGCCGGCTCTGACGAAGAGAGGGATGCGGGACAGCGTGACAGGCACGTCGATATAGCGGCCTCCGGCATAGATATCCCCGGTGTACCAGTCATACCAGTGCCCCTTTGGCAGATAGACATTGCGCGTGCGCGCACCGGCTTCAATTACTGGTGCCACCAGCAGGTCGCTCCCGAACATAAACTGGGTGTCGGTGTAGCGGCACTCGCGGTCACCGGGGAACTCAAGAAACATTGCCCTCATCAGGGGCAGGCCGGTGTCGTAGGCCTCGCGCGCGATGTTATAAATATACGGGAGCAGCGTGTATTTGAGCTCGATGGCTTTTCTGGCTGCGTCTACAGCCTCTTCTCCAAACATCCACGGCTCCACGGCGGTGTTGCCCTCGTGGTGGGCCCGGCTTAGCGGGGTGAAGAGACCGAACTGCATCCAGCGGATATATAGCTCGGCGGCGGCAGGGTAGTCGTCGATGGTGCCGCAATAGCCGGTAATGTCTCCGGTAATGAAAGGGATGCCTCCAATCCCCGCCGAGAGCATCATCGGAATCTGGTAGCCGAACTGTTCCCAGCTGTCGGTCATCTTTTTATTGCTGCCGCTGTCACCGGTCCAGGAAAAAGTGTATCGCTGCATACCGGAAAAGCAGGCGCGCGTCATCTGGAACAGACGCTTGCCTGGATTGCGCTTGTAGAACTCCTCTGTCACCACGCGGTCCCAGTAGAGGCCGTAGACATTGTGGATTTTGGCGTGAGGGCCAGCGTGGTGCTGCATAAACAGGCGGTCAGTGTCCTCTTCGTTGCTCCAGGCAGGCTCTCCCATATCGGTCCAGAAACCGTCGACACCATCGTCGATGGCCTTCTGCTGACAGTCTCCCCACCAGGCGGCAGCGCCGGGGTTGGTAAAGTCCACAACGCCGCAATTACCGCCCCAGGGCCAGGGCATATCGTAGGTCTTTCCGGTGCGGCTGTCCTTTGCCAGAATGCCCATAGAGTCGGCCTGGGCCCACTGGCTTGCATTGCGCTGCGAAATCACCGGATCTTGCGAGACGATCACGTGATAGCCCATCTCTTTCAACTGCGACAGCATCCCTCTCGGATCCTTATAACCGCGAGGGTTCCACTCGAAATCTTGAAGAAAATGGGTCCAGCCGATGTCCTGATAGATTATGTCACAGGGGATTCGCAACTCCCTGAACCGGTGCGCTACTTCCAGGGCCAGGTCTTCGCGGGTATATAAACCGCGGCACTGGGAGAAGCCCAAAGCCCAGCGCGGCGGCATCACCGGCTTGCCTGTCAGGCAGATATATTTCTTGAGAATGTCTTTATAATCCTCTCCGGTAATGACGTAGTAAATCATATCGCCCCCCTCGGCGCTGAACGTATAGTTTTTGCGGCCCGTAAAGTCAAAAGTGCTCTTGTAGCTGTTGTCGAAGAACACACCGTAGCGGTTACTGCTTATAAAGAAGGGTATGCTCTTGTACAGGGGGTCTTCGTCTATGCAGTAGCACGGCTTGTCGCTGTTCCACATAGTGTATATTCCTCCGCGCCGGTCCATCAGGTCGGCCTTTTCTCCCAGGCCGAAAAAATGTTCGCTGCGGGCCATTGTCCGGGTGCAGAAGATCTCGTCGCCCTCTTTTTTCCACCCCTCATCGCAGGTAATCAACTTTTGATAATTGTCGTAGACACGAATCCTGGCAGGACTCTTGTCTATGCTGACCCTCAGCGGGCCAGTGAATATCTCGTAATTGGCCGCCGCCTCGTTTACGTTGATCTCAACCGCCTCCAGGGTGTCATTGATCACGGCAGGAGTCGGTGGTTCACAGGCAAATATGCCGTCGAAAGCATATTCCACCTTGATCACAGAGGGGCTGCAGAAAACCAACCTGAGTCTTGCGGCCGAATCGGTGGCGAATTCCACCGTGTGACCGTCGGGCTGGACATAGCCGGTCAGATTCTGGGCATTTGAAGAAAGCGCTGCTGTCAGCGTCAGAAATAACAGGATCAGGATCAAGCGTCTTGCCATAAGAATATCGTTTTTTCTGATAGCAAGTTACCAAATCTGCATCTAAATACCGCCTGTAGAGATGAAAATGTAAGGAGAATGCTGGTTAAAAACCTGATATTAAGGCAATTGATCGAGGCTCTTTGTAAGATGTTCTGGTTATTCTCAGCTAAAATACATAGAATAATCGAGTGGTTTTTATATATTTGCGCCCGTTATGAAAAGGACAGTTTTATTTTCTTTGGCCATTTTAGGCCTGTTTGCAGCTGCGTCCTGCAAAGATATTATACCGGAAGAGGGTGACGGAAAAAGCATCCTTGATATTGTAAAAGACGATTATAATGCCATAGTCGCCAAATATCCCGCTGCCAAGGACCACCTGGTTGAGGCACGTTTCACTCTTGACAATAATATCGCGGACGTTCCCGCTTCCGATCTGAACCTGGAGACACTGATGACCATCTGTTATGTTTTCAACGATCAAAAGGGTTACAGCGATATCTTTGTAAATGAGCACAATTTCAAAACCGGCGAGAGCGAATTGTCTAACTATACCGCAGACTCGCCCTGGCTCGGAGACAAGATGATTAACGAGGAAACTCTGAAAAAACTCTCCGTTACTCTTGAAGATGCCCTTGACAAGGCGAAGAAAGAGGCCGGAAGCGGCGACGGGCTCAACACCCGGTTCGTGACCCTCCGCTGGCCCCTCTGGCCCGTCTGGGACAACCCTCAATATGTGGTTGGCGGTTCTGCAAGCCGCAGCGATCACGTTTTTGTGGATTCCGTAACAGGCAAGGTTTCCATTGAAGAAGGATATGTCCCCGAAGGCAGCTCTCAGTATTTTTACATTTATGATTTAAGCGAGATAGCCGATACTTACGACGGCAAGCAGCGCCTTGGCTTCCAGTTGGATGTAAAATGGAGCCTGGTAGAGGTTCAGTATGAGCTGAGCTCGGCAGTGAATGCGTCCAAGGTGTCTGACCTGGAGCCTGAAAAAGCCACTTATATTTACTATGTTGCCGCCGATGACAATCATCCGGCGTACAACATTCGCGTAAAGCGCAATTCCTTCAAAGTGGGTACTGATCTGGTATTTTTCGACGAAGTGGCCACTACACCCTGGACGGGAGGAGATTATATAGATTTTACACAGGATTACCTCGGTGTCGAAGATGTGATTCCTGTGGTCAAGTTCGGTAATGTCACCGATACCGACACCAATCTGATAACCCTCTGTGTTCCCAAAGGTTCCGATGCGCCTGTCTACATCTTCAAGGGAAACAAAGTGCCTTCGGTTACTGTTGTCGCACTCACCGGAGAAATACTTCAGTAGACACATTTCATCCTGACCGGATGTGATTCCGGCACAAAAAAGACCGCAGCGCGCGGTCTTTTTTTGTGCCCCGGGCGGGAATCGAAGAACTGAACGGGGCTGAAAGGGGTTGAATGGATTTGACATTGGCGACCGCTTATTATTAATTGATATTCAATAAATTATATGCGTTTTTGAGCCTGTTTCGATTCTAGTACGGGGTCTAGAAAAATCAAAATATTTCAGCTAAGACGGCAAAAATCGGCAAAAATTATTACCTTTGTGCCGAAGGCTAAATAGTTGATATATGGCGAATATCGTGTATAAACTCTCCACGAAGGAGGACAAAATCACTGGAAAACGTGAGATTCACGTCCGTTTTTACC